>CAYUGP010000040.1:0-10263 GCA_964444315.1 uncultured Oscillospiraceae bacterium
ATGGAGATGTAGGAGGGCAGCTCCGTCGCAAGCAGCGTGACGATGACGCTGGTCAGGAAGGGCAGGATGTTCTTGCTGATCATGCGCGGGATGGGCGTGCCCAGGCAGCGGGACGCAAGGCTGTACTCGCGGTCGCGGATGATGAGCACCTGCGTTCGGAAAAAGTACGCGATGCCCAGCCAGCCCGTGACGGTCAGCGCGAACACGAAGCTCCAGAAGCCCGCGCCGATGATGTACACCAGCACCGTGACCAGCAGCAGGTACGGCACGTTCGCGATGATGTTGTAGATCACCAGCATGACCTGGTCGAAGGTCTCCTGCATATATCTCTTTATTCTTTTCTGTCCCATATTCGCTCCTTTTCTATTTCTAAAGGCATATATGTTTACAATATCATCTGCAGTATTTTTCTGCAAGTTTTCTGTACTTCTTTGCAAGCTCCGGTGTCAGGTCTTCAGGTCTTGCTTTCCACTGCCAGTTCCCCTCGGCAGTACCGGGGATATTCATCCTGGCAGAGCTGTCAAGACCCAGCATATCCTGAAGGGTTACTATCACCCAGCCTGCTTCTGATCCGTAGAGTTTTTCTATGATCTCATCGGCTTTTACGGCCGCCTCTTCACGGCCGAGCTTCTGGTCATCCATGAGCCATCCGACTAAGGTATCGCTGTCATGGGTACCGGGATAGTAGACCCTGTGCCTTCTCTGGCCCGGCGTCTGATTCTCCATGACCTCCCTGTCAGTCTGATAGACATTGAGCCCCGGGAAACCGGTGAGTTTCATCAGATTGTATACCTGGGCGTCAAGGAAACCGAGGTCTTCGGCGATGACAGGAAGAGGCTCTCCGTCTTTGCTCAGTGCCTCCTTTATAGCCTTGAACATGCCTGTCCCGGGACCCGGCATCCAGTATCCGTTCTTCGGAGTCCCGTCATCGGGAATGGAGAAATATGCTGCAAAGCCTCTGAAGTGATCTATCCTTACATAGTCGAAATACTCAAGAGCCTTTCTTATCCTCCTTATCCACCACTCGTATCCTGTGGACCTTATGTAGTCCCAGTCATAGAGAGGATTCCCCCAGTCCTGACCGAGGGGCGCAAAGTAGTCGGGCGGGCAGCCTGCATGGCGTCCTGTCTGGAAAGCCAAAGGATCTCTCTTTACATCCTCTCCGCCCGGAGCCACATAGATGGGCAGGTCTCCTATGAGTTTTATACCCTTGCTGTTAGCATATTCTCTGATTTCTTTCAGCTCCTCAAAAGTACCTAAGTTTTCATCTATGCCGAATACGTCGGGGGACATATACGGCGAATCGCCCATGCCCACGGGGTTTATGGGCAGTACCTGCCAGTATTTGAAGCCTGCAGACGCTATGAAGTCGACAAAATCCTTTGCCGGCTGTCCGAGAGTGCCTCCCGGTATGGATGTGATGTGGCAGAGTATCCCTGCTCCTCTAGGAAGCTTGAGAGCTGCCGGCTTTTCGTCCATCAGCAGTATGTATGAAGCTGAAAGGCCTTCGATACTTGCCTTAAGGATTCCGTTTTCGCACCTTAATTCATCAGACCTTATGAGTTCGAGGGCATAGCTGCCGCCTAAATCATATTCTATATCTCTTGCATCGTCGTTTCTGTTGATCGCGACCAGCATCTTTTCAGACCCGTTTTCAAGAGTGAAGGCAAGAACGTCTTCCCCCATATCCAGCGGTGAAAGCTTTCCGTCTGCCATAACGGGGTGATCTTTATATATCTGTCCGAGGAGCCTGTAATAGTCAGTAAGTTCAGAATTCTCCCTGCCCCAGGGGAAGGCCCCCCTGTTCTCAGGATCCCTTCCTCCGTACATCTCAGCCTCGTCACCGTAATATATGGTCGGAACTCCGGGGAAGGCATACTGTAGGGCAAGTCCGTACTTTAGTCTCCTCTGGGCATGCCAGGAATGCTCTTTGCCGCCCAGAATCGTCAAGGCCCTCTCCCTGTCATGGCTGTCTATCAGGTTGAAAGATGCCCTCAGGTTCTCAGCCGGATAGTTTTCCGCAAGGCTCATGAGCCTCCTTGCAGCATCTCCTGCGGAGCAGCGGAACATGGCAAAATCCAGAAAGGCTTCCCTAAAGGGGTAATTCATGACTCCGTCCAGTTCTTTCCCGAAGAAATATTCCCTGTCCTGGCCGTGGCTGTATTTGTTGGATGCGTCTTCCCAGACTTCTCCTATTATGACTGCTTCGGGATCTTCGGCCTTTGCAGCCGCCCTTATCTCCTTTACGAAGTCGTCGGGAAGCTCGTCCACCACGTCAAGGCGCCAGCCGGAGATACCTCTCCTTATCCAGTACCTCACCACGCTGCAGATGAAGTCTCTCAGTTCCCTGTTTTGATCGTCGTATTCGGGAAGATCTTTTACTCCCCACCAGTATTCACCGGAATACCAATCCGGATGCTCGTCCCTGTATCTGCTGTCCCTGCCGCTGTGATTGAATACGCCGTCAAGGATGACCCGTATACCGAAACGCCCGGCAGCCTTTATGAAATCATCGAAATCCCCGTTGCTTCCGAAGCGCTCGTCCAGGGCGAAATAGTCATAGGTATCGTAGCGGTGGTTGGTCCTGGCCTTAAAGATGGGGTTGAAATATATACAGCTGACTCCCAGAGACTTAAGATAAGGAAGCTTTTCCTCTGCGCCTTTGAGGGTTCCCCCGTAAAACCTCCAGATGATCTCCCCGTCCTCATCCTTTTCGTAGGAAGGAAGCTCATACCACTCTTCTGGATATCCTTCCTTCTCGTAGTCAGTATTCGCGAAACGGTCCGGGAATATCTGATAGACCACGGCGTTCTTGTACCAGTCCGGCACATTGCTGTCTTCAAAGACCGTTATCTGGTAAGGAACGGGATCCTCAACATAGGTACATCCCTCTCCTCCCAGGCGGTCCTCGCTGTTTCCGTAGTAATATGTGCTACCGTCAGGGAAGGACAGTATGAAATAGTAAAAAAGAAGGCCCGGCTTTTCAGGCGCACGGAAGGAAGCGGTATAGTATCCGCCTTCCTCTCTGTCCATAGGGATATACATATCCCCCGCCTCTTTCCCGTAGACCTTCAAGCTGATCTCGCACTCTTCTGAAGCATAGATCATGAGCCTGTATTCGGTGCCGGGCTTTCCGGCACCGAAGGGCTTCTTGTATTTTTCTTTGTAAGAACTGAAATATATATCCATTAAGCTAAATGTGGAGAGCTATACAAGATCTCTGTAAAGCTTTCTGTATTCTTTTGCAGACGCCTTCCACGAGAAGTCGCTTTTTGCTGCGTTCTCCATGAGCCTCTCCCAGGCTTCTTTGTCGTTGTACCAGACGGTAAGAGCTTCATCCACGGCTCCCAGGAGTTCGTGTGCATTGAAATTGGCGAAGGAGAAACCTGTTCCCTCTCCCGTAAACTTGTTATACGGAGCCACGCTGTCCTTTAAGCCTCCTGTCTCGCGCACTATGGGAAGAGTACCGTATCTCATGGACATCATCTGTGAAAGCCCGCAGGGCTCAAAGCGCGAAGGCATAAGGAATGCATCCGACGCTGCATAGATCCTGTGTGAGAGAGCCTCATCGAACCTCGGAAGGAAGCATATCTTATCCGGATGCCTCTGTGCATACCAGCGGAAAGCCTCTTCATATTTTGAGTCTCCTATACCCAGTATCACGAGCTGCATGCCTCTGTCGCAGATGTGCGGCAGTATATAAGTCACCAGGTCAAGACCCTTTTGCTCCGTAAGGCGGGAGATGAGGGAGAACATGGGTACTTCCTCGCTGACGGGAAGGCCGACTTCCTTCTGAAGCGCAGTCTTGTTGCCCTTTTTCTTTTCAAGAGAAGAAGCGCTGTAATTCACGGCCAGAGCCTTGTCTTTTTCTGGATCGTAGACCTTCGTATCTATGCCGTTCAGTATGCCCGACAGTATGTCGTGCCTCCTCCTCAAGGTGAACTCCAGGCCTTCTCCGTAGTATTCGCTGCATATCTCCTCCGCATAGGAGGGACTCACCGTAGTGATCCTGTCAGCATAGCAAAGGGCTCCCAGCATGAAGTTGACCGTATCCTTGTCAGGAAGCAGCTGCCAGGAAGCGGGGGTGTTGTAAAGGCCCAGTATATCTCCCATCATGGCACTTGAGAACATGCCCTGGAACTTGATGTTGTGTATGGTGAATACCGTCTTTATATCCCTGGTCCTGTCCGCTCCCATATAGAACTCCCGCAGGAAAACCGGAGCGAGCGCCGTGTGCCAGTCGTTGCAGTGGAGTATGTCCGGCTCAAAGTCCAGGTGAAGTATTGCTTCGCATACAGCCTTTGAAAAGAATGCGAAACGCTCACCGTCATCAAATTCCCCGTAGAGACTGTCTCTTTTGAAGTAGTACTCGTTGTCGAGGAAATAGTAGACGACTCCTCCCAGTTTTAGCCTGAAGAGACCGCAGTAAACGTTTCTCCAGCCGAGCGGCACGTTGAAATTGCACATGTATTCCATCTTGTCCGTATATTTCTTGGGAAGAGCGGAATATTTGGGCATGATTACGCGCATTTCGTAATTGGCCGTATTGACGTAGGAAGGAAGAGCCCCTGCCACGTCGGCAAGTCCTCCCGTCTTTATGAAGGGAGCACACTCAGATGCTGCAAAAAGTATGTTTATCTTTTTCATAGTGCTGCGTTTTTCTCGACTACAAAGGGCAGTTCTTCGCTTCCCTTGATGATGACTCCTTCGCTGATGTTCACATATTTATCAAGAACAGCGTTCTCTATCCTTGCGTTTTTGCCCACCCTGCAGCGCTGCATGATGATGGAATTGCGCACCACGGCGCCTTCTTCGATCACCACGTTTCGTGCGACCACGGAGTTCTCAAGGGTGCCTTTTATGATGCATCCCGAGGAGATGACCGAATTGCTGACATCGGAATTCTCCCTGTAGAGCGTGGGAGGCGCATCCTGGACCTTGGTCTTGAGGCCTGGAAGAAGTTCGAGGCCGATATCTGTATTCAGAAGATCCATATTGACCTTTACGTAGTCTTTAAGATTATCGACTATGCCTACATATCCGTCGTATTCATATTCCCCTATGGGATTGGCAGCTGCTTCTTTTACAAGTATCTCGGTAAGATCCATATTGTCGCTTTTCCCGTACGCATCAATAAGCTCGATGAGATAGGCCTTGTCCATGACAAGGCAGTCGAGGAACCTGTGATCAGCCTTCGAATAGAGGAAGGTGGCCTTGTGTCCGCTCGATGCATGGGCGCGGCAGAAAGGATCGTAGCTCATCCTCATTACCTTGGATGCGTCGCAGAGAAGCACATAGGAAGCAGTGCTTCTGTCTATGAGCCTCCTGTTTCTGATGAGATCCTTGAGAACGAAGCGGCACCGGTTTTCCCTTTCACCGTATACGGTACCGGGCATGACGAAAAGTCCGTCTCTCCTCTTTGCAAGCCCCCAGGGCTGACCGTTGCCCACGTGATCCATTATGGAGCGGTAGTAGAAGGGGGTGATGAGGCCCACCGTCGATATATCGCTCGAGACCATATTGGTCAGGGGAAAATCCACCAGTCTGTATCTTCCTCCCAGAGGAAGAGAAGCTGCCGTACGGCTGTCCGTCAGATGACCGAAGGCATCGCTGCTGTAGTTCGTTGATATTATACCCAGAACACCTTTCATTTCTTTGCCTCCTATCCTATGACTTTTATCTCGCCGTCGCTTTCCAGTTCGCTTCCCGGAGCTACGGTATAATTCTCATCCACGATGACTTTTTTAAGATGTGATCCTTTTCCTACCCTGACTCCAGGCAGAATGACCGAATCCTCGACCACAGCGCCCTCTTCTATGACAGTGCCGTAGCCAACTATCGAGTGTATGACAGTACCTTCTATGCCGCAGCCGTTGCATATCATGCTGTTTTTAACGCTGCCGCTTGCCCCTATGAACTGGGGAGGATAGATGTTGGAGTTGGAATATACCTTGATGTTCTCGTCAAAGATATTGAATTCCGGATTCTCTGCAAGGAGATCCATGTTGGCGTCGTAATAGCTCTGTATGGTCCCGATATCTCTCCAGTAACCGGAGAATTTGTAGGAGAACACACGCCTTCCTTCCGAAAGGAGCTTGGGGATGATGTTCTTTCCGAAATCCTTCTCGGATGCTTCATCATCGTGATCCTCAAGAAGGGACTTTTTCAGAATGTCTGCAGAGAAGATATATATGCCCATGGAAGCCAGGTTGCTTTCCGGTTCTTTGGGCTTTTCTGCGAAACGCGTGACCCTGCCTTCTGCGTCCACGGACATGATGCCGAAACGGCTGGCCTCTTCCCATGGCACTTCCATGACCGAGATGGTAAGATCTGCGTTGTTAGCTATATGCTCATCGAGCATCTTAGAGTAGTCCATGGTGTAAAGGTGGTCTCCTGAAAGAATGAGCACGTACTCGGGATCGTATGTCTCTATGAAATCCAGGTTGTGATAAATGGCGTCTGCCGTACCCTCATACCAGGAACCTCCGGTCTGAGTGGCATAGGGGGGAAGGACATGGACGCCTCCTTCCTGAACGTCAAGATCCCAGGCCTCACCTGTTCCCAGGTACTCATTGAGTATCATAGGCCTGTACTGTACAAGCACGCCTACCGTATCGATATCGGAATTGGCGCAGTTCGACAGAGACGAGTCGATAATGCGGTACTTGCCGCCGAAGGAAACTGCAGGCTTTGCATTTTTCCTTGTGAGAAGTCCCAGTCTGCTCCCCTGCCCGCCGGCGAGAAGCATTGCTATACATTTCTTTCTTTCCATCAGAGTCCCCAAACCTCCTTTGCATATTCACTAATGGTTCTGTCACTGGAAAAGAATCCGCTGCCGGAGATGTTTGCAAGAGCCATCTGCTGCCAGCGTTTTTTATCTTTGTAACTCTGTACCAGTTCTTCCCATGCTTTGAAATAAGCAGGGAAATCCCTGAGTACGAAGTACTGATCGTTTTCATTGATGAGGGAGTCGTAGATCCTCCAGAAACTCTGGCCGCACTCATCGAAGGTGCCGTCTACGAGCTGATTCACCATCATCTTGAGCTCGGGGTCCGCCGCGATCTCGTTTATTGCGCTGTACTCGCCGCTGGCAGACAGAGCTGCCGCTTCGTCAGCCTTGAGGCCGAAGACCTTTGCGTTCTCATAGCCGCAGCGCTCGAATATCTCTATATTGGCTCCGTCCATGGTCCCGAGGGTCACGGCTCCGTTCATCATGAATTTCATGTTGCCAGTGCCCGAAGCCTCCTTGCCCGCCGTCGATACCTGCTCCGAGATATCGGCTGCAGGATAGATGACCTGGGCGTTGGAAAGGGAGAAGTTCTCAATGAAGACGACCTTCATCTTCTTCGAAACCTCCGGATCCGAATTGACCTTGTCTGCTATGGAGCATATGAACTTTATGATCTCCTTGGCAAGATCGTATCCCGGTGCAGCCTTTCCTCCGACCACGAAGGTCACCGGATAAATATCGTAGTTTGGATCGGCCTTGATACGGTTGTAGAGGTTGAGTATCTTGAACGCGGTGAGAAGCTGCCTCTTGTAGGCATGTATCCTCTTGACATGGACGTCCATCACGGACTCCGTATCTATGGCTATGTGCTGCTTTTCGTCTATATATGCAGCGAGCCTTTCCTTATTCTGCTTCTTGACGTTTGCAAGTTCGAAGAGGAAGCTCTCGTCATCCATATAGCTTTTTAGCCTTTCAAGCTGCGAAAGGTCCGTCTTCCATCCCTCTCCTATCCTGCTCGTTATGAGGCTTGTAAGAGCGGGGTTTGCCTGCATGAGGAACCTTCTCGGAGAGACACCGTTGGTCTTGTTCGAGAACTTCCAGGGCTGGAGCTGATAGAACTCCTTGAATACGTCGTTTTTGAGTATCTCGCTGTGGATGACTGCAACGCCGTTCACGCTGTGGCTTCCGATAATGGAGAGGTTGGCCATCCTGGCTTCCCCGCCCCAGAGAACCGCAGTACGTTTATGGATCTCACGGAAGTTATCTCCTGCAGGTATAGTCGCTCTCCAGCGGTTGTCTATCTCTTCGATGATCATGTACACTCTGGGGATCAGCTTCTGTATGAGGGACTGAGGCCATTTCTCAAGAGCTTCAGGAAGAACCGTATGGTTCGTGAATCCAACTGTTCTCGTCGTTATATCCCAGGCATCGTCCCATTCGAGACCTTCGTCATCCATGAGCCTTCTCATGAGCTCAGGTATGACAAGGGCGGGATGTGTGTCATTGGTCTGTATCGCCACGTGATCGGGGAAACTGTGCCAGTCTTCGTCCGGATAGCGCTTTTTGTAGGTCCTGAGTATGGACTCTACCCCTGCGCATACCAGGAAGTATTCCTGCTTGAGCCTCAGGATCTTACCCGCTTCGGAATTGTCGTTGGGATAAAGAACAGAAGTAAGGGCTTTCGCCTCGCTCTGAGTCCTCATGGCCTCGGCGTAATCACCGCGGTTGAAAGCCTCAAGATCAAGGTCTGCGCTGACAGGCCTTGCTCTGTAAAGGTGAAGAGCATTGCACTCCGTACCGCCCCAGCCCAGGATGGGCACGAGGTAGGGTATGGCAAGAACGCTGCTGTAGCCCGTATGTGTGAACTTCAGCTTCCCGTCTTCGAAATACCTGTCTATGGTACCGCCGAACCTGACTTCCACCGCATCCGATGAGACAGGAGTCTCCCATGCATATCCGTTATGGAGCCAGGCATCCGGCTCCTCGATCTGATAACCGCTCTCTATCCTCTGTCTGAAAAGTCCGAACTGGTAGCGGAGCCCCAGGCCCACGCCCCCGATGCCCATGGAAGCCATGGAATCGAGGAAACAGGCTGCAAGCCTTCCCAAGCCTCCGTTTCCGAGACCGGGATCCGTATCCAGTTTGAGAAGATCTTCCAGGTCTATACCCATCTCCGAAAGAGCTTCGCGCACGGTCTCAAGAGCGCCCAGGTTCACCAGGTAATTCTCAAGGAGAGGACCGATCAGGAACTCCATGGAAAAGTAGTATACCTTTTTCGATCTGTCGTCTATATGCCTTTGTGTCGTTTCTATCTTTGCCTCGGAAGCTATCCCTACCACGTATTTGGTCAGGGCATCCATGGCTTCCTGTGCCGTACACTCCTCCGGTCTCTTGTCAGTTTCCAGAAGCAGTATATCCGCAAAACTCTTTTTGAATGACTCTTTGTTTATCTCTCTCATACTGTTCCTTTATATATATTTTTTATCAGGCGGATCTTCCGCCCCTGTTTTAAACTTTTGAATAGCTCAGCACCACTCCCGAGAGAGGCGCGAGCCTTATGGAAACGGACTGCTGCTGTCCGTGGCAGGGGATATTCTCGGATCTCCTTGGCTCTGTATTCAGGCAGCCGCTGCCCCCGTAGGCAAGGTCGTCAGTGCTGAAACTCTCGGTATATATTCCGTCTTTCGGGACTCCGACCCTGAAGTCTTCGTAGTATCCCGTGCCGAAGTTGAGCACCACGACATCCTTATGCTGGCCGCTTCCGCAGGTCCTGCAGAAAATGAACACGGACTGTTCTGCGTTATCGGCATCTATCCACTGGAAACCCTTCCAGTTATGGTCGTTGCTGTAAAGTGCTTTTTCCTTGAGGTAGAAATTGTTCAGGGCCCTGGTATATGCGAGCTGCTTTCTGTGCGCATCGTACTGCTCGGGCAGGAACCACTCCAAGCCTTCGTACTCTCTCCACTCGATGAACTGTCCGAACTCATAGCCCATGAAATTGAGCTTCGCTCCCGGATGGGTCATCTGATAGAGGGAAAGGAGCCTGAGTCCCGAGAACTTCTGATAATAGTCGCCGGGCATCTTGCCTATGAGGCTTGCCTTTCCGTGGACCACCTCGTCGTGGGAAAGAGCCAGTATGAAGTTCTCGTTGAAAGTGTACATCATGGAGAAGGTGATCAGATTGTGATCATACTTCCTGTACAGGGTATCCGTACTTATGTACCTGAGAGTATCGTTCATCCAGCCCATATCCCATTTGTAGTGGAATCCCAGGCCTCCGTCTTCGGGAGGATAGGTCACAAGAGGCCAAGCGCTGCTCTCTTCAGCTACAGTGAACACTCCGGGACAGTTTTGTCCGACCATGGCCGAAAGCTCCTGCAGGAGAGATACCGCCTCCAGATCCCTCTCATCACCGTATATGTTGAACTTCTTCTTTTTCTCATCATCTATACCGAAATTCAGATAGAGCATGGAAGACACACCGTCTATACGAAGTCCGTCGGCGTGGTATTCCTTTATCCAGAACATGGCGT
>CAYUGP010000041.1:0-10125 GCA_964444315.1 uncultured Oscillospiraceae bacterium
TTACCTCTGGTATCGATAATGGGAAACATGAGTCTGTTTCTGTATTTATCGAAGATTTTTCCCTTATCATTTTGAGATACAAGGCCAAGTTCCAGCATGGTATCTTCTGAAACTTTATTCTTTTTTAAATGATCATAAAGTCCGTAATAGTTTTCGCCGGTATATCCGAGTCCGAAAGTCTTTATGGTTTCAGGGGTCAGTCCCCTTCCCGTTATGTATTTATATCCTTCGCTTTTTTCGGACTTAATATTGTCGAAAAAGTATTTTGCGGCTATCCTGTTCACTTCGAGCATTTCGGCACGTTTTCTTGAACTTGCCGTATCTTCTCTTTCGATAGTCACACCGTATTGGGCTGCTAGCTTTTCTACTGCTTCAACGAAAGTAATATTGTAGTACTTCTGCATAAAGGTGAAAACATCACCTGATTCTCCGCAGCCGAAGCAGTGATAATGCTGCATCTTTTCCGAAACACTAAAAGAAGGTGTCTTTTCGTTATGGAACGGACAGCATGCCATGTACGAACTGCCGCCACGTTTGAGGTTCACCACGGAACCTATAACGTCAACGATATTACACCTTGATTTTATTTCTTCGACAGCGCTTGAATAATTCGGCATAATGTATCTCCAATCTACCCAAATGTTTATTCAACGCCTTTGCCGGATTTCCTTTTTTAGTTATTTATTTTTTCAGTTTCTAAGATTCCATCCTGCCGGGACGAACAGATCGTCATACATATACAAAGCATACCTGTCTGTCATACCCGCAAGATAATCTTTTGCTACTTCGTTCACTCCCCATTCCTCAAGGAGATCCTGATATTCTTTCGGCAGTTTATCAGGGTTCTTTACATAATACTCGTAAAGTGAAAAAATGAGTGTCTGAACTTTTTCAAGTTCTGCATTTTTCTTTACTTCCGGGTTTCTGTAAACGTGCTCGAACATCCAGTCTCTTAAGACGTTCATCTTTTCAGCATACTCTTCCGACTGATAAACATATGCCTTACCTGATGAATTTTTGATAACATCCGTCACGAGGCTGTTTATCCTTTCTCCGTGAGTATATCCGAAAAGGTCGAGACAATCTTTCGGGATCTCCTCAAGTTTTATCACCTGTGCGCGCAGAGCATCATCTATATCATGGTTTATATATGCTATCCTGTCTGAAAGACTGACTATCATTCCTTCCGGAGTGGCAGGCTTTCCTTTGCTTCCGTGATTGAGTATGCCGTCTCTTACTTCTATAGAAAGATTAAGCGGTCTTCCCGATGATGTTTTTTCTATGACATCGACAACTCTGAGGCTCTGTTCAGCATGTTTGAAACCACCGGGATATATCTCATTTAAAAACTCTTCGCCGTTATGTCCGAAAGGAGTATGACCGAGGTCATGTCCCATGGCTATAGCTTCGGTAAGATCTTCGTTAAGATCGAGGCTTCTTGCTATGGTCCTTGCTATCTGAGACACTTCCAATGTATGTGTCAGTCTCGTTCTGTAATGATCACCTTCAGGCGCAAGAAATACCTGAGTTTTATGCATGAGCCTTCTCAGGGCCTTTGAATGTATTATCCTGTCTCTGTCCCTTTGAAAACAGGTCCTTAGTGCATCTTCTTCTTCCGGATAGATCCTTCCTTTGCTGCTTCCTGCTTTAGTGGCATACTCCGAAAGATATTCATATTCTCTTTTCTCCAAATCTTCCCTTAGTAACATTTGATCCCCTTTCAAACCCCTGTTGAACCGAATCCTCCGGTCCTTTTTCCGTCAGTATCGTCATCTTCAGTTATACCGAACGGAAGGAATATTGCCTGCACGAATGCTTTCCCTGCAATCACTTCAAGAGTTTTATCCGATTTGGAATCGTTGGTCATACTGATGATTATATGACCTTCGTTCTCCGCATAATAGTAATCGGAATCTATTACTCCGCAGGTATTGTCAAGCTGCGAACGGAATTTCGTACCCAGTCCGCTCTTGGGCAGGATGAAAAGCACCCAACCTGGTTCCATCTTAACACGAAGACCTGTCGCTATTTTTGTACTCTCTCCCGGAGCGAGAATAAAAGATTTAGGGGATATGATATCATATCCCGCGGACCCCACAGTCGCTCTTTTGGGAAGGACAACATTTTCATATGTACCTGGAGCGTCGGTATCCATTTCATACTGCTGCTCCGAGACTTTTTCAAATTTTCCTGCAGTCAACATAAAGTTTATCTTTCTTTTTTCTTAGAGTAAACGAATGCATATGCCATATAAAGCATCAAACTCACAGCCATGACAGGAGTCCATACAGAGTGATCTCCCGTATCAGGAGACGGTTTTGCCTGTTTCCATACGGCATAAAGTGTGAAACTTGCTTCGACAGGCTTTTCAAAATCATAAGGATCGCCGGGGTCCCCTGCATTATACCAACCGACAAAAGTAAACCCTTCTCTTTCGGGATCATTGGGCTTCTGTACTTTATCTCCTTCTTTTATCGTCTGAGAAGCAACAGGACTACCGCCGTTACTTTCAAATTCGACAACAAAAGACTGCGGAGCTTTTATCTCTAGATCTGCACTTACAAATGCGCTTGACCAGTCGCTTATTTTGTCAGGATTCTTATGTTCGTTGAAAACATAAGCGCTATATGCACCTTCCGTGATATCTTCAGGGATATCGAAGGATACAGTTCCTTCAGGCTCTGATATAGGAGAGCTTGCGTAATACAAAGCAACGTTATCCTGCAATACGATCATGGATACATATTCGTTATCGCCGTCCGCAGCATCTTTATATGTGATATCCAAGGCCTTGCCCTTTACCCCTTTAAAAGCTGTATCAGAAACTTTGAATTCCCTGCTGTTATCGAGGAAAGTAATCTTATATTCTCCTTCTGCATTTTGCGGCACAGGGCTCAGTGCCGGACCTCCATCTTTTCCGGACACTGCATGGGAAACGAATAGAACATTTGTCAGATTAATTTTGAATGCGGGTCGTATACCTGCATTATTATCGATCTGATAATTTCCAATTTTCCATTGATAATCGGAATCTTGCACCCATGCTGTAAACTTTCTTTCTCTGATGCTGGGAGAACGGGTCCACCATCTTTCCGATTCAGAACCGTCAACTTTCAGCGCATCACGTTCACTGATATCAGCAAAAAGATCAGTATTTTCTATTTCGGGAACCGAAAGAAGATAAAAATGCTCTTCATATACAGAGCACGGAAGCTGATCATCGGTGCCTTCTGTCTCTTCTATGTTTGTTAAAAGAATAGCATTGCGTTCGATATATAGATTTGCTGGCCAATTATCATACAGCGCGATACATTTCTGCCTGACTATACTATCGGAGTATATATTACTGGCGCTGTAGTAATTGAACGGTTGATAGTCTTCCATAACTCTGTCGGAAAGAAGCAATGCACTGCCATCATAGATCTTGAGGATCTTCCAGCCTGTATGGAACGGTTCAGTAGCAGATCTTCCTCCGAACCAGATTATATCGTTTTTTTCGAGTGCTCCGATGCCAATAGAGATAGCCGGCTCGTTTTCGTCAGCAAATACAGAGCTGCATGTCACTGCAAATGACAGTGCAAGAGCGAGCATCAATATTAAAACATTTCTTCTCTTCATATCCTTGACCTCAAAACTATTGCCAATAAATATCTTTTTCATTATATTCCGAGACCACATATACGGCAACAAAAACAAAATGACCGGCATTTCATTTCTGCCGGTCATTGTAGTTTTAGGGTAATGTTATTCCTGATCTCCCGCTTTGATTATCGGGGTGTCTTCAAGACCAATTCTCGTAAGGTTTACTCTGCCCTGCTTGTCGATCTCGCTGCACTTTACTGTAACGATATCTCCTACATTGAGCATATCTGTGACCTTTTCGACTCTTGCCTTGCAGATCTTTGAGATATGGAGCAGTCCGTCTTTTCCGGGGAGACATTCGATGAATGCACCGAAGTCCATAAGACGTACGACTTTACCTGTATAGATCTTACCCGGTTCGATATCTGCAATAACGAGTTCGATCTCTCTCTTTGCAGCTTCCAGTGAATCAAGATCCGGAGATGCGATATATACAGTACCGTCGTCTTCGATATCCACTGTTGCTCCTGTTCTTGCGATGATGCCGTTGATAGTATCTCCACCTTTTCCGATGACGAGTCTGATCTTGTCTTCGGGAACATGCATAGTAAAGATCCTGGGAGCATATTTGGAGAGTTCCGCTCTGGGCTCGGAGATCTCTTCCATCATCTGCTGCATGATGTACATACGGCCTTCTTTAGCCTGCTGGAGTGCCTTCCAGAGTATGTCTCTTGAAAGGCCGTGTACTTTGATATCCATCTGGATAGCCGTAACACCGTCTTTTGTTCCTGCAACTTTGAAGTCCATGTCTCCAAGGAAGTCTTCCATACCCTGGATATCTGAAAGGATGGCCATCTCGGAAGATCCGTCTTCCCTGACTCTTTCTATGAGACCCATGGCTATGCCTGCGACCGGTTTCTTGATCGGAACACCGGCGTCCATGAGAGCAAGTGTGCTTCCGCATACGGATGCCTGTGAACTGGATCCGTTGGATGAAAGTACCTCAGATACTACTCTGATAGCATAGGGGAACTCTTCCTTTGAAGGAATGACAGGAATGAGAGCTCTTTCTGCAAGAGCGCCGTGACCTATCTCTCTTCTTCCCGGTGAACGGGGCGGCTTAGCCTCACCTGTACAGAATCCGGGGAAATTGTACTGGTGCATATATCTCTTTTCGGAGTCCTCTGAAAGTCCTTCGAGTCTCTGTGCGTCATCCAGTGTACCTAATGTGCATACGGAAAGTACCTGGGTCTGTCCCCTCTTGAACATACCTGAACCGTGAGCTCTGGGCAAGAGTCCCGTTTCGCACCATATAGGTCTTATTTCGTCAAGTTTTCTGTTGTCAGGTCTTATACCCTCGTCGAGTATCATAGACCTTACTTGCTCCTTACGGATGTTATACAGCACTGAAGCAACGTCTTTTCCGCCTTCGGGATAGATCTCCGCGAAGTGCTCCATTGTTTCGTTGTCGACTGCATCCATATTCTCAAGTCTTTCAAGCTTGTCATATGTAAGGATAGCATCGTGCATCTTTGCAGTTGCATATTCTCTTACTGCTTCGTCGATCTCGTCTGCAGGTTTGTAAAGCTCGATCTGCATCTTAGGCTTGCCGACTTCAGCAACAATGTCCTTGATGAATCTGCAGATCTTCTGGATCTCTTCGTGTCCGAACATGATAGCGTCGAGCATTATGTCTTCAGGGATCTCCTGAGCACCTGCTTCGACCATCATTATGGCTTCTTCTGTACCTGCTACGTACATTGACAGATCAGAAACCTCTCTCTGTGCAAGAGTCGGGTTTATGACGAACTGTCCGTCTACTCTTCCGATATGGACTGAACCTGTTGGGCCGTCCCACGGAATATCGGAAATTGCTATGGCTACCGATGAACCTATCATTGCGCAGATCTCCGGCGCGCAGTCAAGATCCATTGACATTACCGTTGCCTGTACTTCTACGTCATTGTAGAATCCCTTCGGGAAAAGAGGACGAAGAGGTCTGTCCATAAGTCTGCATTTGAGTATTGCAGCGTCAGCCGGTCTTCCTTCTCTCTTGATAAAACCGCCCGGTATTTTGCCCTGAGCATACTGTTTTTCTTCATAATCGCAGGAAAGCGGGAAGAAATCTGCTCCTTCTCTTGGAGTTTTAGATGCGCATGCTGTAACGTTTACTACGGTATCACCGTATCTGACCCATACCTGGCCGTTTGTCTGCTCGCAGACCTTTCCGATCTCGAGCTCCATCAGTCTGCCTCCGATCGCAGTCCTGAATGTTCTGTAATCTGTTAATCTCATTTCTTCTCCTACCAACAAACTAAGGCGGAGACCCCATGTCTCCGCCCCGAATTAATTACTTTCTCAAGTTAAGTCTTGAAATAAGGGTTCTGTAACGATCGATATCCTTTTCTCTGAGATATGCGAGAAGGTTTCTTCTGTGTCCGACCATCTTCAGAAGACCACGGCGTGAATGGTTATCCTTTGCGTGGGTCTTGAGGTGTTCGTTAAGATCGTTGATCCTGTATGTAAGAACTGCTACCTGTACTTCAGGAGAACCTGTATCGTTTTCACAGGTTGCGAATTCTTTCATGATCTCTGCCTTTTTTTCTTTTGTAAGCATAAAAATAAACTCCTTTACTAACATACGCCTTAAACGGAGAAACCGTCGGAGATTCGGACATCTACGTTAAAGGTATCTTTAATTGACACGTTATTAAAACACAAATACCGGGAGATGTAAAGCACAAAATGCTTGAAATTTAAATATTTCTCTAAGACTGAAATGCCTCTTGGCTATTATCGAAATAGCTCTTTGCGACTTCACAGTCTTTTGCTATCTGCCTCTCAAGAGCATCTATGCTCTCAAATGTATATTCAGGTCTTACAAAATCCACGAATTCAACTTTTATATCCGCTCCGTAAAGATTGCCTTCAAAATCGAATATGTGAGTTTCCGCATTCTTTCCGTAATTACCAATGGTCGGTTTGTTGCCGACGTTTGTCACACTTCTGTACCATTTTCCGTTGACGGATACATTGGTCACATACACTCCGTTCACGGGGAGAGCCATATCATCTGAAAGGTTCAGATTGATAGTCGGATAGCCCATCCTTGTCCCGAGATGATTTCCTTCGATGACCTTACCGGAAATGGAATACTTTCTGCCCGTATATTTTTCGTATTCAGAGACTTTCCCTGAGGAGAGAAGCCCTCTTATCATGGTGCTGGAAACGGAAACATCGCCGAGTTTGAAGTCTTCCATAACTTCAGTGTAATATCCGAACTGTCTGCCCAGGTTAGTAAGGATCGTTGCGTTTCCGTGGCCCATATATCCGAAACTGTAGTTGTATCCGCAGACTGCAGTATCGCAGTTCAGGTATTTTTTCAGTATTTCATAGGCGAAATCTCTGGGGCTCATTCCCTGTATGTGCTTATCGAAATGAGCATTTACTATGACATCCACACCGAGTTTTTCGATCTCTTCAAATTTCTCTTCCTTGGTGAGGACGTTCTTTATCTGCTTCCTCCCGGAAATGACATTTATGGGGAGTTCATCAAAGGTGAAAACAACAGAAATGTAATTTTTCTTCTTTGCTATTTTCACTGCCTCTTTTATGAGCTCCTGATGCCCAAGATGCATGCTGTCGAAATTGCCTAAAGCTATTATAGTAGGCAGATTTATCTTATGGATACTGTTAAGTACTATCATCTTATAAAAACTTTCTCCGGTTTGATTCTATTTGGATTGTCCCACTTTCCTATTCCGCAAAGCTCACCGTTGTAAAAAATACAAACCGGAGCTTCGGAGGACATATTATTCTGAGCTGCTTTCAGATGTTTTCCATTGGCAAAATCTATTTTCTGTGATTCGTCGATATCTACCCTGTTCATACTGCTGACTGCAGATTCTGCAGGATGGATATGACTCTCTATCTCTTCAGGACTCATTTCTTTGAGTTCTTCCAGACTTACGGAATCTCTGATATCGAATCCGCATGCGGAAGTCCTCACCAGAGATGTCATACATGCTCCGCAACCCAGCTCATCTCCGATATCTGAGATTATGGTCCTTATATATGTACCTCTTCCGCAGGACACCTTTATGGAAAAAGTACCTTCCAAAGGATCAAAACTCAATAGATCTATGCTGAATACCTTTACTTCTCTTGAGGGAATATCAACTGTTTCACCGCTGTGAGCATAGCTGTACAGATGTCTTCCATTTACTCTAACTGAAGAATAGATAGAAGGTACCTGATTGATATCACCGACATAATGATCTATTATGTTCAGAATATCATTTTCTGATATTTCAGCAACATTTTGCTCCTGAATAACATTTCCCCATATATCCTGAGTGTCAGTTCTGATCCCGAGCTTTGCTTCCGCAACGTATTCTTTGGGAACATTGTCGATATATTCTATGAGCCTTGTGCAGTAACCGAAGCATATTGGCAGTACTCCTGTGGCATTTGGATCCAGCGTACCTGTATGGCCCAGGTGCTTTTCCTGCGTAAGCTTTTTTATAACTGCCACCGCATCATGTGACGTATATCCTTTATCTTTGTTTATTACAAGTATTCCGTTCAAATCAGAGTATCCTGACTATTTCCTTCTTGAGTTCTTCGATCGCAGTTTCCAGATCAGTGTAGAGCGTGCAGCCGGAAGCCATCTTATGTCCGCCTCCGTTCAGAGCTACTGCCGCTGCATTGACGTCTGCATAAGTCTTGCTTCTGAAGCTTACTTTGAAAACGTTCTTATCAGCTTCTTTGATCATGCACGCCACTTCCACACCTTCTATGGTGCGCAGCCTGTCGATGCATGTATCTACATCTTCATAACTTCCGCCCAGTTCTTCGAGATCGCTTTGTGTGATGTATGAGATAACGGCTTTTCCGTCTGCAAAAAGCTCAAGATTGTCTATGGCTCTTGCTTCTATCCTCAGCTGCTTCAGCGGAAAAGTCGCATAAATTGCATTGCATATCTTTACGTGATCTATACCGTAGGAATAAAGATCTGCAGCTACTAAATGCGTCCTTGCATCTGTGTTGTTGTACATGAAGCTGCCTGTATCGGTAGATATGGCAGCATAGAGGTCTTCAGCGATATGTTTGTCGATCTCTATTCCCATGTATTTTATAAGTTCATAGATGAGTATTCCCGTGGCAGATGCTTCAGGTTCTATTACAGCATAGTCAGCAAAATCCCTTATAGGTACATGATGATCTATGCATACCCTTGTTGCGGCTTTTTTGAATGCTTCGACCCTTCCTGCTATCCTGCTTTCTTCTCCGCAATCGACAGCTACTGCAATATCTGCTGTCCATGGTGCTTCAAAGAGATAAAAATCATTATGTTCATGAAGCACATCAAGATACTTGGGAATATTGTCCTCAAGAAGAATAAAGGCGTCTTTCCCTATCTTCCTCATGGCATGGCAAAACGCCTGGGATGAACCCATGGCGTCTCCGTCCATGTTATTGTGAGTGAAGATCAATATCTTCTTTGACTCATTGATGCAGCGGACTATATCGTCCCATTTACAGCTCATCGTCTTCCTCCGGATCTGCAGGTTTAATATCCAGACTGTCTATGAGAGCATCCATCTTTGCACCGTATTCGAAGCTGTTGTCGAATTTGAATACGAGTTCGGGAGCGTAGCGAAGTTTGATGTTTTTTGCTATTTCGCTCCTGATGAATCCCTTGCACTTCGTGAAGGCATCAAGTATCTGCTTCTTCGTCTCGTCATCTATACCTTTTGCGGGGTCAAATGAGAG
The DNA here is from genome assembly GCA_964444315.1 of uncultured Oscillospiraceae bacterium. Taxonomy (GTDB): domain Bacteria; phylum Bacillota; class Clostridia; order Peptostreptococcales; family Anaerovoracaceae; genus RUG13409. Next base: position 9,358 of record CAYUGP010000041.1, read on the forward strand.
AGCCGTAACGTAAACGGTCGCATAACTGCTGTCACCTGACACGTCAACTCCGCTTACAGACACCATGTTTGTAAATGCAGGATCTTTGAGTTTTCCCAGCAGAAGCAGATTTGAGATTATTTTCCTTATCTCTTCACCCAGCATCTGCGGTCTGTGCTTCTTTCCCATCAGTCTCTTTCAACCTCTTGCATTTCGAAGGCTTCGATAATGTCGCCTTCCTTGATATCGTTGTAGTTTTCTATACCAAGTCCGCATTCAAATCCCGTAGCGACTTCCCTTGCATCGTCCTTGAACCTCTTAAGAGATGATACGACTCCTTCATGGATGACTATGCCGTCACGAACGAGTCTTAGTTTTGCATTTCTGGACATCTTTCCTTCAAGTACATAGCATCCTGCAATTATGCCGACATTGGGTACCTTGAATGTATTCCTGACTTCGGCTTTTCCGAGTATGACTTCCTTGAATACAGGATTGAGCATACCCTTCATAGCGGCTTCGATATCGTCGATGACTTCGTATATTATCCTGTAGCATCTGATCTCGACTCCGTCCCTGTCAGCCTGAGACTGTACTGCGGAGCTTGGTCTTACGTTGAATCCTATGATCAGTGCGTTGGATGTTCCGGCGAGCATTACGTCTCCCTCGGTGACAGTTCCTACACCTGTATGGATTATGTTCACGCGGACGTTCTCGTTCTTTAGCTTTTCAAGTGAAGACTGAAGAGCTTCCACAGAGCCTTGTACGTCTGCTTTGATGATGATGTTG
>CAYUGP010000042.1:0-10052 GCA_964444315.1 uncultured Oscillospiraceae bacterium
GGGATCAGGATTGGGATCAGGATTGGGATCAGGTTCGACCGGTGGATCTACCGTAGCCTCTTCCCACAGAGCCATAAAGGTCTGATCCTCATCAGTTACGGTATATTCGTCACCTGGCTGGTATCCGCCCTGCCAGCCGAGGAAGGTATACCCCTCTCTTTCAGGAGCGTCATGAATGAGGATCACTTCATCCTTTTCATAGTACTCCACGATATCATCACTGCTTCCGTTGAAGATACCGCCGTTCAGAATGTATGTGATAGCAGTCTTGCCTTCATGAGGATCAGTCGGATGCTCGGCATCCCAGATCCTCTTGAGCTCCGCAAGATCGTACTTGGCATACTTGGCTATGGGCGATACAGGATATTTCTTGGTATCCTTGTTATGCAGGTGGCAGTAGTAGTCGGGAATATCGTTCTTGCTGTCGAGCAGCCTCTGTACGAATACGCCCTTCTGGAAATCGTTGAGTCCCCAGAGGTTCATGGACAGCATGGTCTTCTCCCAAGACTGGCCGTTAGGTCTCTGGATACGCGTTACCGTGACTGTGCATCCTTCCTCCCTGCATTCGGGAGTCGCAAGGTAACCGCTCTTTATACAGAGTTCGACTTTTTTCCTTGCATCCTTTGCAGATGTGGTAGGCTCCGTTCCTCTGATGAATATCTCTGTAAAGATCTGATCCGGAGGAGTGTCTTCCGTGGGAAGAAGTCCTGTCATAGTATCGACGGAGGCATACACGAAACCTGCGTCACCTCTCATCTCGAACCATGAATACGGATCCATGGCTCCGACACCTTCCATGATATTTGCCCAAGCTCTGGTGGTATCTTCACCGCTGTACCCGTCGACGTAGATGTTGTAGTCACATCCTGTCCACAGAGTCGCGGAATACTTGGGTGTAAGTCCGCAGAACCACAGGTCGTAGTTATCACTGGTGGTACCGGTCTTACCTGCAACTTCCTGAGAAGAGATATATGCGTAATATCCCATTCCGCCGCCGTAAGGCTCATCTGCTCTGCATCTTACAACAGACCTTAGAACGTTGAGAACAAGGGAAGCCACCTCAGTATCGAGAACCCTGTGGCTCTCTGTCTGTGCGCTGAGAATGACATCTCCGTTGCCGTTGGTGATTGTCGTATAGCAAGTCGGAGAATTGTACACTCCGTAGTTTCCTATGGATGCATATGCTGCGCACATCTCAAGAGGCGAGATACCGTTGACAAGTCCTCCGAGACCCAGAGCTCCGTTGTTGACGTCGTTTCTTTCACCTTCAAGCACCAGCGATGTGACTCCGTAGTTCTGGAGCTGCTGGATGACTTCTTCAGGTGACAGGTAATGGTCGAATACGCTGACTGCTACGCAGTTGAGACTCATCTGTACAGCCCATCTAAGTCTTACGTGACCGTTGTACACGCAGCCCCACTCCCATCCTCTGGGATCGGCTTCGGAGTTGTTCGGCCAGAGCACACCGCCGTACGTCGTCGGTGCGTCGTCCACGACGGTCGCCGTCGTATAGACTGCCCTGTTCCCTCCGTCCTGTGCGTTGAGTTTTGCGTTAGTGAATCCCTTCTGAAGCGCTGTGGAATAGGTCGCCAGCGGCTTTAAGGAAGATCCTGTCTGCCTGGGGCTTAAGGCTCTGTTGTAAAGTTTTTCTCCTTCACACTTTCTGCCTCCAACCATGCAGACTATCTTTCCTGTGGCATTCTCCATGATGACGAACGCGCCCTGAGGCTGGATCACCTCTTCCTTGATCGTGCAGATATCGGGATTGATCAATATCGTTCCGTTATCGTTTATGGTCATACGGCTCGTATAGACCAGTTCACCGTTCTCATTTGTTTCGTTGAAGAATTCCTTTGAAATGATAACGTTGCCGCTGTCATCTCTGGATTTGTATTTGCTGTCTATGAGGATATATCCTCCCAGGGACGTATAAAGAAGTCCGTCGCCCTTACGGATATAGTAAGGCTTGAATTCTATGGAGTACTCCACCGTGTCACCGGCCTGAGTTCTGTAGAAATTGAGCCTTCTGTTGGCATACAGTATCATGCTGCCGTCATCGAGCCAGCCGTAGTCTCCCGGATAAAGAATGAATACGTCTTCGTTAGCCTGCTTTTCTTCATTCCATACGGAGGAGAACATATTGTACTTATAGTAGAATGCGATCTCCCATTGAGTCGGCGACATCATGTTGCCGGCTTCATCATATCTGGTGATATCACCTCTCCAGTACCAGGTATCAAGGTTACCTGCATCAGGGAAGTTGTAATCCTGGAGGAACTGGTTCTCAACATGTTTCTGGATCGTAAGATTCAGAGTGCTGTTTATGGTAAGCCCGCCTTTGTACAGCAGATCATGAGCTTCTTCTTCCGTATATCCGAGCTGTGTCTGAAGATCGGACAATACCTGATCTACGACATAATCCGTGAAATACGACGTGATGACTTCGCTGGAATCTATCGTCATGGACGGGTTGAGGGATGTCCTTACGAGGTCGTGAATCTGCGGTTCGAGCTCATCGAACTCTTCCTGTGTAAGACGTCCCTGTTCGATCATGTTGTGAAGGACCAGCCATACCTTGTCCTCGATATCGCTGTTATAATAGATGGTCCAGTTGTCGTTCCTGGTGACTACGTCATAGGAGTCGATATTCGTGATCTCTGACGTGGCTATCCTCTTTAGCGGAGTATACTTGTTCGGAGACTGAGGCAGCGAAGCAAGTATTGCGCATTCTATAAGCGTCAGATCCTGAACATCCTTGCTGAAATATGCCTGTGCCGCAGCCTGTATACCCTCAGCGTTAAAGCCGAGATAAATGGTGTTCAGGTAAGCTTCCAGTATCTGCTCCTTGGACATCGACCGTTCGATGATCACCGTATAGTAGGCTTCCTGGATCTTTCTTTCGATGGATCTTTCGTTCTTGATGGACGCTAGATAAATGTTTCTGGCCAGCTGCTGAGTTACGGTAGATGTACCGCCTATCCTCTTCTTGCCGCCGCTCTTTATCGTATCCCAGATAGCTCCCATGATACGGATGAAGTTGAATCCGTGGTGTTCGAAGAAGGTCTTATCCTCAGTACAGAGGAGGGTCCAGATCATATCTTCAGGGATGTCCTGGTACTCCACGTTGGTCCTAAGAGCCGATCCTTCATACACGTAGGTCAGGATCTCTCCCTTATCATCCAGTATGACAGAGTTCTCCGTCAGATAGTCATAGATGTTGCTCGGATCTATTTCCGGGGTCCTGTCGATGATCCCTTTGACCCAATAGGCACCAACACCTCCGCCTATGAGGCCGAGCACAAGCAGAGTCAGAAGGAACCACAGGAAAAATCTATGCTTTTTCTTCTTCTTTTTGCCCTTTTTGTTCTCTTTCATCTCTTTCTCTTTTTTGGCAGCCTCAGCCTGTTTCGCATCGACGTCTGCAACGATCTTGTTCCATTCGTCGCGGTCGATCACGGCCTCACCGACGCCGGATCCGAGCTCCGGTTCTGCACCGGCGACAACGACCGTAGCTCCTTCCAGAGCCGCAGTTTCCGCCTCGGAAACTCCGGTCTGACCGAGTTCAGGTTCTTCTGTCCATTCGAGATTCTCTAGGTCTTTTTCATTTCCCATATCTTTTACTCTCCAAAGATGCTGTCCGAAAATGCTTTCGGATCAAAAACTTCTAAATCAGCCTCTTTTTCTCCCAATCCTATATATTTAACCGGCAGATCGAAATCGTCTGCCAAAGTTATAACTATACCACCTTTGGCGCTTCCGTCAAGTTTGGTAAGTATGATACCGGTAAGTTCCGTAACGTCTCCGAACTCCTTCGCCTGTGATATGGCGTTCTTGCCCGTAGTCGCATCCAGTACCAGCAATACTTCCCTGGAAGCTTCCGGATACTCCCTTTCGATGACTTTGTACATCTTCGAAAGTTCGTTCATAAGGTTCTTCTTGTTCTGAAGCCTTCCGGCCGTATCCACTATGATCACCTGGCTGTTTCTGGCCTTGGCTGCTGACAGTCCGTCGAATATGACTGCCGACGGATCCGCTCCTTCGCCGTGTTTTATGACCGGTACTCCCAGCTTTTCTCCCCAGAGGCTGAGCTGCTGAGCAGCTGCTGCTCTGAAGGTATCGGCTGCTACCATAAGAACGGATCTGCCCTGGTTCTTCAGCATATATGCCAGTTTTGCTATGGATGTGGTCTTGCCTACCCCGTTGACACCTATGACAAGGATTATGAGTGGATAATCTTCAGAAAGGGCCATCCTTTCGCCCTTGTCGACCATATCGCATACGATCTCCTTTATCTGATCCTTGACGCTTTCATTGCTCCAGAGGTAATTGGAACGTATCTTGTCCCTGAGATCGTCTATGATCTTCTCTGTGGTCTCCACCCCTATATCGGATGTTACGAGTATCTCCTCAAGTTCATCCAGCATGTCCTCATCGGGGGTCGGCCTCGCTATAAAAAGATCCTCTATGCGCTCTCCTATCCTTCCGAAGAAGGATTTCTTGTTTTCGTACGCCATCACTGCACCTCGAAATCGTCTCCGAGCTTAAGAGACAGTATCTGTGTTATACCGCTTTCAGGCATGGTCACTCCGTATAGTACGTCTGCGTATTCCATTGTAAGCTTCTGATGTGTTATCAATGTGAACTGTGGACCTGCAAAACTTCTTATGTAGCTTGCCACGGTATCTATGTTCGTCTCGTCAAGAGCAGCTTCTATCTCATCCAGTATGCAGAAAGGCGTTGGCTTCGACTTGAGCACCGCGAACATCAGAGCTATTGCCGTAAGAGTCTTTTCTCCGCCGGAGAGAAGATTCATGTTCTGAAGCTTCTTCCCGGGAGGCTGAGCCTCTATCTCTATGGCAGATTCCAGCGGATTGTCAGGATCTTCAAGAGTCAGTCTTGCATGTCCTCCCTTGAAAAGTTCCTTGAAGGTCTCTTCGAAGTTGACCACCACCGTATCGAAGTTCTCCTTGAACCTCGCTTTTATGATACGGTCCATGTCTGAAATGACCTTTCTCAGTTCATCCATAGCCTTCTGGATATCATCCCTCTGGGACGTAAGGAACCCGTATCTTTCGGATACTGCCTTGTATTCTTCTATGGCTCCGACATTTACGTCGCCTATCTCCCTTAAGCGCTCCTTGTATTCGCGGCTTTCCCTGAGCGCCCTTGAAAGGACGAAATCGGGATCTTCGTGCTCCGCCGCCTGAGCGTAGGACATTTCGAACTCTTCCCAGAGTTTATCCTTGAGGCTTTCCGTCTGGGTGTCGAACCTGGTCTGCCTGAGCTCTGCATCGTGCTTTTTGAGCTGTAACTCGTATACTTTCTCCTGAAGGACTCCGTTTTCGTTTTCCATCTTTTCAATGGAGTCGGAAATGCTGTCCTTCTCAACCTGAGCCTTGCTGAGTTTTTCGTCTGCAGATGCTTTCTCCGCTTCCTTTTCAGCAAGGAGAGAAGACGCGGCCTTCGTGAATTCTTCTATCTGCTCAATCTGGAGCCTTGCAGATTCAAGGGACTTTTCTCTTGACTTTCTTTCCTCTACAAGCTCATCTATGCCTGTTCTCACCAGGCTTTCCACATCCTTTGCGTTCTGAAGGCGCAGAGAAGAGGAGTTGAGTTCCATGCGGATCTGCATCTCTTCTTCCTTTGCCCTTCCGGCTCCCGCTCCGGTGAATGCCGCCTGGGCATCTTCCTTTGCCTTGCTTGCTTCGGACAGGTCTCTGTCGAGATCCTCCAGCTGCTTTATGAGATCTTCCTTCTCGGCTCTTCTCGTAAGTATGTTTGAAGAATTATTCTTAAGGCTTCCGCCGGTGAGTGCACCGGCCATGTTTATTATCTCTCCTTCAAGGGTCACGAACTTGTGAGGGCCGTCACTTGAGGCTGACATCGCCAGCGCGTTGTCAAGTTTATCGCAGAGGACCACATTGCCCAGGACATAGTCCACTATATCCTGATATCCCCCTTCGCACTTCACAAGCTCCGATGCAAGACCGATGAACCCCTTTTTGCCCTTGAACCTGTCCACAGGCAGCGGAGGCTGGACCTTCATATTGTCCACAGGCAGGAAAGTGAGTCTTCCGGCTTTATCCCTCTTGAGCATTTCTATGGCTTTCGATGCCACATCGTCGTCTTTACAGACTATGTTCTGGAGCTTGCCCCCGAGTTCTGTCTCTATGGCGAGCTCATATCCTCTTGGAACTATGAGAAGGTCTCCGAGGGTACCTATGATACCTTTGAGCTTTTTGTCCATGAGATATTTGACGGCCCCGTTGTATCCCTCATATGATCTTTCCAGTTCTTCAAGGAGATTGATCCTTGCAGACAGCTTTCCTCTCTCGACCTTGAGTCTTTCAAGTTCATACGAAGCCTTTTCGAGGAGAGTTTCAGCCTCCAGCTGACTCTTTTCAGCCTGCTGAGCTTCTTTCTGTTTTTCCTGAAGTTTTGTCTTCAGTTCCTCGCACTCTGCGGCAGCCGATGAAACGGTCCTTGCCATCTCCTCGGCATTTGCTCTTTCTCTGTTTATCTTTGAATCGGTATCGGAGATCTCCCCCTCGAGCCTTTTGACTTCGTTGTCAAGAGAGACCCGTTTCTCTTTGTTTACAGAATCCCTTGCGGAAAGTTCGTGCACTTCGTCTATGCATCTCGCAAGATCCGAGCGCAGCATTACCAGCTTGTCTTCCAGGTCCTTGCCTCTTATCCTCATATCGCGGAGAGATTCTTCCGATGCTGTCTTCTCTTTTTCTGCAGCATCCATGGCTTTCGCCAGTTCTTCTATCTCTTCCTTGACGGCACTTCCCTTCTGATCCGCCTGTTCTATCTGTTTAAGGATTATGTTTATCTCGACATCGGCAGCTTTATCCTTGATGGAAAGGTATTCCTCAGCCTTTTCGCTGTCTTCTTTTAATTTATCGATCCTTCCCTCTATCTCGCCTATTATATCGTTTACGCGTGACAGATCGATGACAGCAGCATCGAGTTTTCTCTCAGCCTCCGCCTTCCTGCTTCTGTATTTGACGACTCCTGCAGCTTCTTCGAAGATCTCTCTCCGGCTGTCCATCTTGTTGCTGACGATATCAGCGATCTTGCCCTGTCCGATAACGGAATAGCCTTCGACTCCTATGCCTGTATCCATGATGAGTTCACGGATGTCTCTGAGCCTGCAGATATTCTTGTTGATCAGGTATTCGCTTTCGCCGGACCTGTACATGCGGCGGGTGATAGCGACTTCGCTGTAATCGATGGGCAGCATATGGTCGCTGTTGTCTATGACAAGGGTGACTTCCGCCATGCCCTTGGCTTTTCTGTTCTGAGTACCGGCAAAGATGACTTCTTCCATCTTGCCGCCTCTGAGCATCTTGGGGCTCTGCTCGCCGAGCACCCATCTTATGGCATCGGAAATATTGCTCTTGCCCGACCCGTTGGGACCTACTATGCATGTGATCCCATCCGTGAATTCTATGGTCACGGGGTCGGCAAAAGATTTAAATCCGTTAAGTTCAAGTCTCTTAAAAAACATCTATCCTCCAAGGCGGAAATACCGCCGTAAAATCGCTCATAAAAAGACATATTATTGTATCATATCAGAATATGAAAATCAAAAATATGAGTGCGAATTCACACTATTCTTCACATTACTTTTCTCCCAGAAAAAAACTCCGGTCTTACCGGAGCTTTGCATTTCTTTCATTTTTCGATTTTCAAGAGGGCGTCTGCCGCAGCTGCGCTCTCCGCTTCCTTTTTGGTCTTTCCGACACCTTCGGCGATCTGCTCTCCGCCTATGAACACGCCGGCCGTGAAGGTCTTGTCGTGATCGGGGCCTTCCTCCTTTATTATCCTGTATACAGGAGCTTCTCCGCCGTTTTTCTGGCACCTTTCCTGAAGCTTGGTCTTGGAATCGGAGGGGAGCATGTTCCTGCAGCCCTTCTCTACGGTGTTGTCCATCAGCCTATGGACGATCCTTTGAGCATTTTCAAAGCCTCCGTCCATATATACCGCTGCGATCAGAGCCTCTACAAGGTCCGACGTGATGGAGTGGCGATATCTTCCTCCCTTGGCCTCTTCGCCTTTGCCCATGAGCATGTACTCGTTGAGCTTAAAGTGCTCGGCTACCTCCGCCAAGGCTTCAGTGCACACTATCTCCGCGCGGAGTTTGGAAAGAAAGCCCTCCTGCTTTTCAGGAAAGCGATCATAAAGATCTGCACTTATGACCATATCAAGGATGGCATCGCCCAGAAACTCAAGTCTCTCGTTTCCTTTCGTGGAGCTGCCGAGATAATCGTTAGCATAGGAACTGTGGGTAAGTCCCGTAACGAGGATGTTTTTATCTTTGAAAACGTATCCGAGTATGGCCTCGACTTCTTCAATACTGTTATCCATTTACAGTTCCCTCTTTTTCTTCCATTTGCCCCTTTTGTACCTGACGATGAGAGCCGCAGCTGTCACCAGCCATGATACCGCATAGGCAAGTGCAAGGACATAAACGTTGTGATATTTTACGAAAGCCGTCTTGACCCAAATGAATCTGACGCCGGCTATACCTATGAGAGATATGACCGCAGGCATTATGACGTCTCCGCAGCCTTTAAGAACACCGCTTAGTATCTCTATGAAGGTCCACAGGAAGTAGGGGATCACGAAATAGAGCATTATTCTGTACGCAAGGCGGCAAACCTCTTCGTTATCCGGAAGGAAGAGCGGAAACAGAAAACTGCCTGCCGCAATGAGCACGATGCATATGCCCACGGTGAATATCATGAAATTGCGAAGGCCTGTCTTTACAGCTTCCTTGACTCTGTCGAGTTTTCCGGCTCCGTAGTTCTGCCCTACGAAGTTCATGACCGCGACCCCGCCTGCGTTGACTATAGCCCAGTATATGCCGTCTACCTTTCCCGTAAGAGCCCAGGCTGCGACCACGTAGGTACCCAGGCTGTTGATGCCCATCTGTATGGTCGTGTTGGTGATGCCGTATATGATCTGCTGGACCGCAGAAGGGAAACCGTACCTTACGGTCGCCCTGATCGCCGCACCGCTGAAGAAGTCCCCGGAAAACCTGAGCCTGTAATATTCTTCAGCCGTAAGCATGCGTATGAGCACCAAAATGAAACTGATGACCTGGGAAAAAGCCGTAGCTGCCGCTGCACCGCGTACACCCATGCCGTACACCTTCACGAGAACATAGTCCAGGATGATGTTGGTAAAGCAGCATGCGCACAGATAAACGAAAGGTCTGGTCGAATCTCCTGCCGCTCTGATTATGCCGGCACCCATGTTGTAGAGCATGACGGCAAATGCCGCAGCGAAGCAGTACCTAAGGTAAAGCTCTGCTTCCACTATGGTGTCCTTCGGTGTGCCGAGCAAGCGGAGTATTGGTCCTGCTAAAAGATTCCCGAGGATCGATATGAGTATGCCAAGAGAAGCACAGAAAGTCATGGAGGTGCTTACCGCCCTCCTTATCTTCTCTTCATCCCTTATACCGTAAAGCTGCGCTATATATACTGAAGCGCCTCCGGTCAGGGCTATGAAAGCCCCGACCATGAGGTTGAGTATCTGAGTTACGCTGCCGGAGATGGCCGCAAGGCTCTCCGTACCGCAGTATTTCCCCACTATGAGGGCGTCTACGGTGCTGTAAAGTTGTTGTACGATGGCTCCTACCGCTATGGGAAGGAAAAAGCTGAACAGCTTTCCCCATACCGGTCCCTGAGTCAGGTCGTGTCTGTCCTGCATCTATATCTTCTTCTCTACTTCTGCTATCCTCGCAACGGTCTTGCTGAGCATATCCTCGTAGTTTGCCAGCTTGTCTCTTTCGGCCTGGACCACGTTTTCAGGAGCCCTGGAAACGAAGTTCTCGTTTGCAAGCTTGGCATTCTGTGAAGCTACGTTCTTTTCAAGCTGTTCTCTGTCTTTCTTAAGTTTGGCAAGTTCCTCCCTGTAATCCACCAGTTCATCCATGGGAACGTATAGCTCCACACCGGGAAGCGCTGCGGATTTAACATCGGAAGGAAGGCTGCTCTTGTCGGAAACGAAAGCCACGCTCTCAAGACCGGCAAGGCTTAAAA
>CAYUGP010000043.1:0-10015 GCA_964444315.1 uncultured Oscillospiraceae bacterium
ACTACTCCTATCTGAATCCCTACATGGTATGGATAGCCAGCGGATATCCTGCTGACGGATATGAAAAGGTGAGGGACCGCATTGTGGGAGACGTGGAGACCCTTGCTAACAGACTGGGCATGGCCGACGGATTCCTGACCATACAGTACATCATGAAGGACGGAAAAGCCTATTACCTGGAGACCATGAGAAGGTGCCTTGGGAACTTCCATTTCAAATGCATATCAAGGGATATAAACGTGGACCTTTATGACCTGTTCATAGCCACAGAAGCGGGGATGGATACGGCAGAGATACTGTCCTCATACAAAAGGACAGGGCTCTTAAGCGGCTTCATGGGCCTTTACGCTGACAGGAACGGGGTATTCGGCGGAGTGAAGCTCGACAGGAATTTCGAGGCTCACATTTTCGAGAAGATGATGCTCGCAAGCCCGGGTTACAGGATAGACAACTACCTTGAGGATAAGCTGGGCATGGTATGGTATTCCTTCGAAAATCCTGAAGACAGGGAATATTTCATGAACAAAAAACGCGATCTTTTCAGGATCGTTTACGAATAGGGGAGGGAAATAAAGAATGATCTCACTTTTAGACTGCACTTTAAGGGACGGCGGATATGTCAACGACTGGAAGTTCGGTCACAACAACATAACGAACATTTTCGACAGACTCGTCGATTCCAACGTGGATATCATAGAAGTCGGTTTTCTTGATGACAGAAGGCACTATGACATAGACAGGACCATACTTCCTGACACGGATTCCTTTGACAGGAACTTCTCGCATCTGGATAAGAAGAATGCCATGGTCATTGCCATGATAGACTACGGCACATGCAGTATAGAAAACATAAAACCGTGCAGCGAGAGCTATCTGGACGGCATAAGGGTCATATTCAAAAAGCACAAGATGGTGCCTGCTCTTCAGTTCTGCGCTCAGGTCAAAGCCCTGGGATACAAAGTATTCGCACAGCTTGTCTCCGTTACGAGCTACAACGATTACGAGCTTCTTGACCTCATAAAGATAGCTAATGAAGTGGAGCCCTATGCTGTATCCATAGTTGACACATACGGACTCATGCACCAGAGCAATCTGGAGCACTATTTCGACATGCTCAATTCCAACCTTAAACCAGGGATAAGGATAGGATACCACGGGCACAACAACTTCCAGATGGGATATGCCAACTGCATAAGCATGATATCGAAGGCCGCGAACATTAAAAGAGACCTGGTGGTCGACGGCACCATATACGGCATGGGCAAGAGTGCGGGAAATGCACCTCTCGAGCTCATAATGATGCATATGAACAGACAGGAAGGGGAAAGATATGATATAAGCCAGGTGCTGGAGGCTCTGGACAGCTCCGTTACGGAGTTCTATCAGCCGGCGACCTGGGGATACAACATCTTTTACTATATAGCAGCATCGAACAACTGCCATCCTAACTACGTTTCCTTCCTGCTGAACAAAAAGACTCTGTCCATAAAGTCTGTCAACGAACTTCTGGGGAAGCTGTCTGGGGACGAGGCTCTGCTGTACGATGAGAAACTCATTGAGAAACTCTATCTCGATTATCAGAAGAATACGGTCAACGACAGCAAGGACGTAGAGAGGCTTTACAAGAAGCTCGAGGGAAGAAACGTCCTTCTCATCGGCCCCGGCAAGAGAGGAAAGAGCAAGGAACAGGCTGTACAGAAATACATAAGCGAAAATGATCCCGTTGTGATCACGGTCAACAGGATAGACGACACGGTGAAGGAGGATCTCATATTCCTTTGCAACGCGAAAAGATATCTCCAGCTTTCATCTCAGCTCTCAAGGGAGCGCCACTCCATAGTCGCTACGTCGAACCTCATGAAGACAGGCAAGTGCGGTTTTGATTACCTCATCAACTACGAGAGCCTTCTTGAGAAAGCTCCGATCGTTGCAGACAGCGCAGTCATCATGCTCATGAAGCTGCTTAGCAAATCACCATGCGGTGAGATCGCGCTGGCTGGACTTGACGGATATACAAATTCCGTAGCCGTGGAATTCAGCAAGGAAAAGGGAGCTGATACCATAGTCGATATCTCGGAATATATCAACGGATATATCAGGAACGTCATCAGATCCGTAGACAATAAGAAGATACGCTTCCTGACCAAGTCGAAGTACGAATAGGGGGCAGATATGCTGAAATTTGCTGTATTCGATCTTGACGGGGTGCTTCTCGATACGGGAGAGGGCATCAGGGAAGGTGCAAGATATGCCGCAAGGATGATGGGCTATCATGATCTTCCGGACAGTGAATGGGATAGTTTCGTAGGCCCTCCCGTGCAGAAGTCCTTCATGGAGCACTTCGGCTGCTCAGCGGAAGAAGCACAGAAAGCTGCCGACATATTCCGTGATTATTACAAGCAGGACGAAGTCCTTTACCTGGCATCCCCCTATGAAGGGATATTTGATCTTCTGAAGAAGCTAAAGGAAGCCGGAGTAAAGACTGCCGTAGCCACTTACAAACGGGAGGATTACGCTCTTAAGATACTCAGGCATTTTGGCTTTGACGATTATTTCGACGTCATGCACGGAGCGGATAATTTCAACAAGCTGTCTAAGGGCGATATAGTCGAGATGTGCATTGAAGAAATGGGAGCCGTCAAAGAGGAGACTGCGCTCATCGGCGACACGGACAACGACGCCGTAGGCGCTGAAAATGCAGGCGTTAGCTTTATCGGGGCGACCTATGGTTTCGGCTTCAGAAAAAAAGAGGACGTGGATGCCTTTCCCAATATAGGATATGCGGAAGATCCCATGATACTCTTGGATTTTTTCAGGTGAAACGTCTTAGAAGCTGAAAAAGTAAACCTGCGGTTTACCGTTTAAGTGATTAAATGGTAAAAAGTGCCTGAGACCCTTAAAAAATGCAAAAAAGGTAAACTGAGAGTCGGTTGATGAAAAACCGGCTCCTTTTTATTATAAGTGAAGATGTTTTAGTATGTTCAAGCATCTTGGAGGTCAAATTTAGATGAAACAGAAGAAAATACTGATCCCCGGTGGTAAGTTTTCCGATTGGGCCCTGGTAAATGCGGCACATAGGCTCGGGCTTTATGTTATCACCTCGGGAACAGACGCTTCGGCACCTGCACACCAGTTCGCAGACAAATACGTTCCTGCAGACTATTCCGACAAGGAAGCTATGCTGAAGCTGGCAAAAGATGAAAACATAGACTATATGTGCTCTTGCGCAAACGATTACGGTATGCTGTCCACCGCATATGTATGCGAGCAGCTCGGTCTTCCGGGACACGATTCCTATGAGACCACATTCAAGATCCATCACAAGGACACCATCAAGCCGATCATGAACAGACTCGGCATGCACACTCCGTACTCGCTGATCTTTGACGACAGGCAGAAAGCCATCGACTACATAAGGACATGCGGGCACAAGGTCATCCTCAAGCCTTCTGACAACGTCGCAAGCCACGGTGTATCCACACCGGAGACCGACGCAGATATCGTAAATTCTGTGAACTACGCTTTCGACAACACCAAAGCGGGAAGGATCATAGTAGAGCCTTTCATCAACGGTTTCTTCGCACCTTTCACATCGATGATCATAGATCAGCAGGTAGTCGCCTTCTTTGCGAGCTGCAGTGTCAAGTACAAGGAAGGAGAAAGGGTAGCCCCCGAGTTCCCGCCTTACGGAAAAGCCAGCGGCGGTATGAATCCCTGCCCGTACATGGATGAGTGGGCTCCGGGAATCATAGAAGACCTTAACAAACTGGCTGCAGATCTAAAGCTTGTAGACGGCAAGTTCCACGGAGAGTTCCTCATCACTCCGGAGCACGAAGCATATATGGTGGACGTGCACAGAAGGATGTCCGGATTCACGGAACCCTGGCCGGAATGGAACTGGTCAGTCAAGGGACTTAAATGGGAAGACTGGATCGTCAAAGCCGAATGCGGCATGGATCTTTCCGATTTCCCCAAGGGTATAAAGCAGAACGTGTACTCCATACACAGAAACATATATGCGCCTAAGAACGGCATACTTAAGAAGGTCATCTTCGACGAGTATCTCACATCCCATATGTGGCCGAAGCGCGAAGAAAAGAATTACGTTCTTCACAACATGATCGTAAGCGATCACTTCCATCAGCCTGTCCTCGACGCCTGCACGAACGAGGATGCGACAGCCGCCCGCGGCAACACGATGCGTTTCAGGTTCGATACATACGAAGAATGTGAATACAACTTCAATCCAGACAATAGTGATGAATTCTACAAACACATCACTTTTGAATATGCTGAATAATTTTATTAAAAGTTAAAGGAGTAAGAAAAATGAAAAAAGTTTTAGCAGTAGTTCTTGCTCTTGTCATGGTGCTTTCATTCGCAGCATGCGGCAAGGGTGGAAACGACGGTAAGAGCGGAGAAGATCTCTCTGGACAGACATTCGTTGTCGGTTACTTCGGAAACATTCCGGATACCGGAGACGCACTGATCCAGCGTAATGTCATCAAACTCTTCATCGACAAGTGGAACGAAGAGGGAACCCTCTACGGCGCTACTGTAAAGTATGTCGAGTATGACAACGCAAACAACGGAGATCAGGACACAGAGATGTCCATCAAAGACGCCAACAAGCTCATCAGCCAGGATCATGCAAACGTTATAATCCCTGCTCAGCTGTCCAACATCATTCAGGCAACCGGAGCTCTCATCAATGATGCTGAAGTTCTCGACATCGGTCTCGGACTTTCCGCAACATGGATGGAGCAGGGCTGGGACTATGTATACCGTTCCGCACTGAACAACTCCTATGCTATCCCCAGTGTTGCAAAGACAATGAAGGATCTGGGACAGGAGAACGTTGCTCTTCTTTATGAGAACACAGACAACTGCCTCACATACAGAGCTTCTCTTACACAGGCTCTTGCAGACCAGGGGCTCAACCTCGTTGTTGACGAAATGGTTTCCTCTGAAGGCGGTTCCGGAAACAACGGACAGGTTGCAAAAGTTATCGCTGCAAATCCTGACTGCGTATTCATCTCCGGAATGGGCGGACACTACCCCGCATTCGTTAACCTCCTCCGCGGAGCAGGCTACACAGGCATCATCTACCTCGGACAGAGCCTCATGGCAACTGAGTTCGAAGTAATCCAGCCCGAGTACATCAACGGCGTAGCTGCATTCTCCATGTATCTTGCATATGACAACCTTGACGACTGCAAGGATGAATTCCTCCACAGCGTACTTAAGGCATACTATGACAAATACGGTGTCGTACCTCCTTCAGATATGACATACAAGATCTGGGACGCAATGCTTCTCATCGAGAATGCTGTTCTCGAAGCAAAGTCTCTTGATCCTACAGAGATCCAGCCTGTTATCAAGAACCTCAAGTTCCAGGGCTGCGGTGGAACCATGGACTTCACCACAGGATCCAATGAGTGCTACTTCTCCACACGTGCATGGGTCTACACAGACACTCAGCATGCCGGCGGAGCAATGGTATTCGAAGACTGGATGAACTCCGACTTTGCAAAGAATGTTCCTGTAACTGCAAAGTAATCGATACTGATCAAGTAATTAACTAGATGCTGTAAGCGAACAGTGCTCTTAACATTGTTCGCTTACAGTCTTTGAAGGGAGCTAAATTTTGCTTAAGCTTATTTTACAGCTGCTAATACCCGGCATGTGCCTGGGATGCGTATACGGACTCAACGGAATAGGGTCTGCTTTGCTGTATAAAGGGTCTCATACCATAAACAACGCCCAGGGCGCCGTAGTAGGCTTCGGAGCGCTTCTCGGTTACCACATACAGCAGGGTTTCCATCTCGGACTCATATGGTCCACGATCATCGTTGTAATTGTCTGTTTCTTTCTCGGAGTATTCCTGCAGGTATGCATCATCAGCCAGGTGGAAAAGCGTTCTTCCATGTACGTCGTCATAGCCACCCTGGCACTGAGCCTCATCATCAGAAGCATCAACCTTCTGGTGTTCGGTTCCTTTACCTATGCATCTGCAAACATTTCGATCAACGGCAGCAACTATCTGCACATCGCATCTGCTGACATAGACATACTGTGGTCGACTATCTTCGCCATAGTTATCTCATTCATTGCGATGATTGCCATACATATTTTCCTTAACAAGACCAAGTTCGGTATGGGTATGAGAGCTGCTGCAATGGATCCTACGGCTGCTGAGTCATGCGGTGTTTCCGTCATAAAGACAAGAGCCGTGACCTGGGGCATAATGTCTGCGCTTGGCGCTCTTTCAGGATGCCTCCTGGGACCTTTGTTCGGGATCAATGTCACCATAGGTATAGCTATAGGTCAGAAGGGCAATACGGGAGCTGTTCTCGGAGGATACGGCAATATGTACGGAGCCGTCATCGGCGGCCTCATCGTAGGTATTGCAGAGACTATCTTCGGGTTCATCTACAGCCCTTACCAGAACGCATTCACCTATGCTTTGTTCCTTGTATTCATTCTCCTGCTGCCTCGCGGCATCACCAATGAGAAAGCACTTGAGGAGGGTTAGAAATGAAGACAAAGAAGAAAAAGATCACAAAGATCCTCATCATTCTGGCTGCAACGGTACTGTTCTGCTTCCTTCCCCAGCTCTGCTCTTTGGTAGACGGCGGTCCTTACCTGCTCAACGTAGTCAACTATATCTTCGTCTACGTGATAGCTACCGTGGGACTCAATATCATGACCGGATATTCCGGACAGATAAACCTGGGCGGAGCAGCCTACTTCTCAGTAGGTGCATATGCGACCGTAATACTGAACAATGCGGGACTGGGCATATTCCTGTCCGTAGTTGTCGCCATGCTCATAACGGCCGTATTCGGCTTCATGACGGCTATTCCTGCCGCTAAGCTGAAGTTCCACTTCCTCGCTCTGGCCACCATGGCAGTGGGCGAGATAGTCAACAACTTCATAAAAGTATCCCCCGGAAAGATCACCAACGACACGAGCGGACTTTTCGTCAAGGCCATGGTGGTATTCGGGATCAAACTAAAGAACGATCAGATGCTCTTTTACTTCCTCATGGTAATGACCTTGCTGTCATACGTCGTTGCATGGGCATTTATCAATTCGAAGACCGGAAGAGCCTGTATCGCAACAAGAGACAGTGTCGATGCTGCAGGTTCATGCGGTATAGACGTGCGCAAATACAAGATCATAGCTACAGTGACCTCATGCATATTCCTGGGATTTGCGGGATTCCTCTTCGCATATCTCAACCGCTACATCTCACCGGACACTTTCGCGGCGGGCAAGTCCACCATGTTCATGTCCATGATGATGCTCGGCGGATCAGGTACACTTTACGGACCTATCCTCGGCACTGTGCTGGTCACCATAATCATGGAAGTACTCAGAGGGATACCGGGATCCGGAGCATATCTCCAGATGTCCTACGGTATAATCCTTCTGGTCATAATGATGTTCCTGCCTCAGGGACTTTCGGGACTCATTGCGGATATCAAGTTCAAACGCTACAGAAAGGAACTTGAATCTCAGGAAGGAGGCACCGATGCTTAGGCTGGATCATCTTACTTTGAGATTTGAAGGTATGGTTGCCACTGACGATGTATGCATGGAGGTGGAAGACCATAAAGTAACGGCTCTCATAGGGCCAAACGGAGCCGGAAAGACAACTCTGTTCAACCAGATCACAGGTGTGCTTGTCCCGGAATCAGGACATATCTACCTTGACGACGAGGATATCACGGCTCTCAAACCCTATCAGATCTGTCTTAAAGGTATCACCAGGACCTATCAGGTCATCAAGCTCTTCTCGGGCATGACCTGCCTTGAAAACGTGCTCGTTGGAATGCACACAAAGCTCGAGCAGAATTTCTGGCAGGATATGTTCCATACGAAGAAGATGAGACAGCAGGAGAAACAGGGTCTCGAAAAGGCTCACAAACTCCTTGAACTCGTCGGCCTTGACCAGTTTGCGTCCTATCCTGCGGGAGCTCTTTCCTACGGCCAGCAGAGGCTCGTGGAGATCGCAAGAGCTCTTGCGTCGGATCCCAAGATCATACTTCTTGACGAGCCGGCAGCAGGTATGAATACGAAAGAAAAGATGGATCTTAACGATAAGATCCGCAAGATAATAGACATGGGCACCACCGTGCTTCTCGTAGAACACGATATGAGCCTTGTAATGAATATCGCGGACAAGATCTACGTGATCAACTCAGGTAAGAATCTTGCCGAAGGAACGCCCGAGGAAGTATCTAACAACCCCGATGTAATAGAAGCATATCTTGGAAGCGGGGAGTACTGATGGAACATTTACTTGAAATAAAAGACCTGCATTACTATTACGGCCAGATACATGCGGTCAAGGGAATAAACCTTTCGGTCGACAAGGGCGAGATAGTGACCCTGATCGGTTCCAACGGAGCCGGCAAATCCACTACCCTCAACACCATAGCAGGGCTTACAAAAGCTGCAGGCGTAAAGGGCCATATCTACTTCAACGGCAAGGAGATAACAGGAAAGCCAGGTCACACCATATGCAACCTGGGTATAATGACCGTTGTGGAAGGAAGACATATCTTCTCACAGCTCTCCGTAGAGGAAAACCTCAAAATGGGAGCATACATCAGGAAGAACCAGAAGGAGATCCAGGAAGACATAGAGATGGTATATGATATCTTCCCAAGGCTTCGCGAAAGACATGCCCAGATGGGCGGCACCCTCTCCGGCGGAGAACAGCAGATGCTGGCCATAGGAAGGGCTCTTGTAAACAGGCCTGAGCTTATTCTTCTTGACGAGCCTTCTTTGGGTCTTGCACCCATAGTAGTTGAGGATATCTTCAAAAAGATACGTGAGATCAACGAAGTCAACAAGACCACCATACTTCTGGTCGAACAGAACTCCAAGATCGCTCTCAATACGGCGAGCAGGGGATATGTTCTCCAGAACGGCGAGATAGTTATAGAAGGAGACTGCAAGGATCTTCTCGAAGATCCGAAAGTCCAGCACGCATATCTCGGACTGGTTTAGAAAAATAATGCACAAATCAAAACGAAGCTGACTTGCAGTCAAGTTGATAAATTGTGTTACGGACGGAGTGAATCCGTCCGTTTTTTATTTGCCGATGTTGCACTGAAACGGTTAAAACGGTAAAATCGGTAATTACATTACCGTATTGTTATTGACTATGTCGGTAAATATGGTATAATACAGGTGAAAATATTGTATCAGGAGGGTTTTATGACTTTAGAGGAAATAAGAAAAAAGAAGAGAATACTGGGATATACCAATGCAACGCTTTCAGACCTTACCGGTATTCCCTTAGGAACGCTGAACAAGATCATGAGCGGGGATACGAAGAATCCGAGACCTGAAAATGTGAAGGCACTGGAAGATGTACTGTTTGGGTCCGGCATATTTTACAGTATCTCAGATAAAGAACATACGGTACTCAAAGAGACCACCTCTATGTACGGAGCAGAGGAAAAGGATGAACCGCGTGAAAAGAGGCCTGGGGATTATACCATCGAAGATTACTACGCATTGCCCGATGATCAGCGTGTAGAGCTTATAGACGGCGTGTTTTACGACATGGCAGCGCCGACTGTTGAGCATCAGCTCTTGGCAGGGTCTGTCCATGCGCAGCTGTTGGCCTTCATACGGAGCAAAAAGGGGAAATGTATACCACTCGTATCACCTGTAGACGTGAAGCTTGATGAGGATAACAAGACTATGGTTCAGCCTGACGTTGTGGTTGTGTGTGACAGAGAGAAAATAACGGAAAGAGTGGTGCTGGGGGGCCCGGATTTTGTGCTGGAGGTGGTTTCACCGTCATCAGTCGCAAAGGACTATATAAAAAAAGCAGCCAAATATGAGGCTGCAGGGGTCAGGGAGTACTGGATAGTCGATCCTTTGGCCAATAGAGTCATAAAGTATGATCTTGAAGAAGAAAGTTCACCCAGTATATATCCTCTGTCAGGAAAGGTGGGCGTATCGATCTTCAACAACGAAATCGAGATAGATT
>CAYUGP010000044.1:0-9997 GCA_964444315.1 uncultured Oscillospiraceae bacterium
CGGCGGAGTAACTGATGAAGACCGAAGGAGATTTCTCTTCTTCGTCCTTCGTGGCGGACACCCCCGGGGTGGACTGCGTGTGCGAAAGAGCGGCGGTCTGCGCCGGAGCGAAAGAACTTACAGTCAGGAAACGGGCGGAGAACGGAATGACCTTCGCCCTGGGAAAATATGAGGAGGTAATACACTTTGAGTAAACTTTACGTTGTGGGCATAGGTCCCGGAAGTTATGAGAACATGACAGTAAGAGCCCAGGAAGCTCTTAAGAAATCAGATATCCTTATAGGCTATACCGTATATATCGATCTGGTGAAGGAGCACTTCCCGGATAAGGAGATGCTCACCACCGGCATGAGAAAAGAAGTCGAAAGATGCGAGCTGGCTCTCGAGAAAGCAGCCGAAGGAAAAGACGTTGCCATGATATGCTCTGGAGACGCAGGCGTCTACGGAATGAGCGGACTCATCGAAGAGCTCGCAGTCAAATATGAAGGCGTGGAGGTCGAGACCATACCGGGAGTTTCCGCAGTCCTTTCAGGAGCGGCCATACTGGGAGCTCCCCTCATGCACGACTTTGCGGTCATCTCACTTAGCGATCTCATGACTCCCTGGGAGAAGATCGAAAAGAGGCTTGAGTGCGCCGCAGCAGCGGACTTCGTCATCTGCCTTTACAATCCCTCCAGCCACAAGAGACACGACTATCTGCAGAAGGCCTGCGACCTGGTGCTCAAATACCAGTCTCCGGAGACTGTATGCGGCATAGCGAAGAACATAGGAAGAGAAGGAGAATGCACTCAGGTCCTGACACTTAAAGAGCTCAGAGACACCGAAGTCGATATGTTCTCCACAGTATTCATCGGTAATTCACAGACCAGGAAGATCGGAGACAAGATGGTTACTCCGAGAGGATATACGCATGAATAAAGTACTGCTTTTCGCAGGAACAACTGAAGGAAAAAACATCGCGTCGGCGTGCAGGAACCAAGGGCTGGATCTCTGGGTCAGCGTTGCCACCGAGTACGGCAAAAGCCGCATAGAACCGGCAGGCAATATCCACGTGCTCTGCGGACGCAAGGACGCGGAAGGCATAAGCCAGCTCCTTGATGAGATCAAGCCGGAGCTTGTCATAGACGCTACTCACCCCTATGCAGCCGTGGTGACGGAGAACGTCAAGGCGGCATGCAGGGAAAAAGGTGTAGAATACTTAAGGCTCTTAAGAGACGGCGGTGCGGAGGATGATTCTTTCGTATTCGTAGAGGATACTGAAAAAGCGGCCGCCTTCCTGAATACGGCGGAAGGAAAAGTCCTCCTGACCACGGGAAGCAAGGAGCTTGATAAATTCACAGCGGTGGAGAATTTCGCGGAACGCATATACGCCCGCATACTTCCCATGCCGGACGGTATACAAAGAGCCATGGACCTGGGATATCCCTGCAGCCACATCATAGGCATGCAGGGTCCCTTCAGCTACGAGATAAACAAGGCGACCATGGAGATGCTGGGCGTTTCCTGGATGGTCACCAAGGATACGGGTGCAGAGGGCGGTTTTACCGACAAGGTGGAGGCCGCGGCTGACTGCGGCGTAAAGTCCGTGGTCATAAAGAGGCCTCTTAAGGAAGAGGGCGTCTCCTACGGAGAATGTCTCGGGCTTCTT
This sequence comes from uncultured Oscillospiraceae bacterium, assembly GCA_964444315.1. Classification (GTDB taxonomy): domain Bacteria; phylum Bacillota; class Clostridia; order Peptostreptococcales; family Anaerovoracaceae; genus RUG13409. The sequence continues at coordinate 1,649 of CAYUGP010000044.1, forward strand.
AAGAAAAGATACGGCGTGGAGCCCAGGAAGGAAGTGACGGTCCTTGGCATCGGCATGGGCGACGGAGATACTCTGACTCTGGAAGCTGAAAAGGCCTGCAGGGAAGCTGAGCTCATAATAGGGGCAAAGCGCATAGCTGAGAGCCTGTCATCCTTCGGAAAGCCCTTGGAGTTCGCCGTACTTGCAAAAGATATAGAGAAGATAATCAGGGCCTCGTCGGCTCTGAAGATAGCCGTTGCCATGTCCGGAGATACGGGATTTTACAGCGGCACAAAGAAGCTCCTGCCCCTCCTTTCCGATCTGGATGTGAAGGTGCTTCCCGGCATATCGTCCATACCGTATTTCTGCAGCCGCATAGGCGAGTCCTGGGACGATGCACTTCTCGTGAGCGCTCACGGAAGATACTGTAACCTGGTTGGAAAGATCAGGAACAATCCCAAGGTCTTCGCTCTTACAGGCGGTGACATGGGTATAAAGGAGATAGCCGATGCCCTTTGCGGTAACGGCCTCGGAAAGGTAAGTCTCATAGTAGGGGAGAATCTTTCCTACGAAAATGAAAGGATAACGAGAGGCACTGCTGAAGAGCTTAGGGATAAGGAATTTGATTCCCTTGCGGTCATCCTTGCCCTCAACGAAGCTGCGGCTAAGGAAGCGGTGACTCAAGGACTGGAAGACGAAGCCTTCCTCAGGGGCGAAGTCCCCATGACAAAGCAGGAGATAAGAGCAGTGACTTTGGCTAAGCTGAAAATTTCAAAGGATTCCGTATGCTGGGACGTGGGAGCGGGGACGGGTTCCGTATCCCTTGAGATGGCAAGGGCGGCAGAAGACGGCTTCGTATATGCAGTGGAAAAGGAAGATGACGCAGCAGAGCTCATAGAAAAGAATATGAAGCACCTGGGCGTCACCAACGTGCAGGTCATAAAAGGTCTGGCACCGGAGGCATTGGAAGATCTTCCGGCTCCCACCCATGTGTTCATAGGCGGAAGTTCCGGAAGCATGATACCCATCATAGAGAAGGCTCTTGAAAAGAATCCTTCAGTGAGAGTGGTCATGAACACTGTCACCGTTGAGAGCCTTGGCGACGTATCAGAAGCCGTTAAAGCTTTAGGCCTCATAAACGAAGATTACGTACAGCTTTCGGCTGCGAGAGGCAGGAAGCTCGGAAGATATCACCTGATGACGGCGCAGAATCCGGTGTTCATAGTGTCCTGCGACGGACCGGGAGTGCCGGCAGTGAACCTTACGGCGGAAGAGAGAGAGGACAGAAGATGAGCGGCGGACGCATACTTTTCTCAGCTCCATCCAGCGGAAGCGGCAAAACCATGACCGTGTGCGGAGTACTGCAGGCTCTCAAGGAAAGGGGCCTTGCGGTATCATCCTTCAAGTGCGGTCCCGACTATATAGACCCCATGTTCCACGAGAAGGTCATTGGTGTAAGATCTGCAAATCTTGATCTTTTCTTCTCGGGAGAGAACAAACTTAAGAGCCTCTTTGCCAGGAATTCCGAAGGGAGCGATATTTCGGTAATAGAAGGTGTAATGGGCTACTACGACGGTATGGCGGCGGACTCAGCGGACGCTTCCAGCTACCACGTGGCTAAAGTCCTTGAGTGCCCTGCGGTCCTCATAGTCGATGCAAGGGGCCAGAGCCTTTCGGCCATAGCAAGTCTGAAGGGCTTTCTCGATTTTAAGGAGCAAAGCAACATTAAGGGCGTCATCTTCAACAGGATGCCTGAAAAGATATTCATTTCCTTAAAAGCTGAGATAGAAAAGCTCGGAGTCAAAGCCATAGGTTACGTGCCCGTGGCAAAGGACATGGTCATAGAGTCAAGGCATCTTGGCCTCGTGACTCCCAATGAGATACACGATATGTCTGAGAGGCTCCATAAGCTGGCTCAGCTCCTGGAAAAGACCCTTGATATGGATGCACTCATAGATCTGGCAAAGAGCGCGCCTAAGATAGAGAGGAAAGCTGAAGACAGAGTCTTTGAGCGTGTAGAGGCAAAGGTAGCCATAGCGGACGATGAGGCCTTCTGCTTCTGGTACAGGGACAATCTGGCTCTTTTAAAGGAGATGGGCGCAACGCTCATACCCTTTTCACCCATAAGAGACAAGGCTCTTCCCGAAGGGACCCAAGGGTTCATCCTTCCCGGAGGCTATCCGGAGCTCTATGCAAAGGAGCTTTCGGAGAACATCTCCATGAAGGAAAGCATATGGAAGGCTATAGAAGACGGTATGCCCTGCCTTGCCGAGTGCGGAGGTTTCATGTACCTTCATAAAGAAATGGAGGATATGAACAAGGTGTACTATCCCATGTGCAGCGTCATAGACGGAAAAACATGGAGAACGGACAGGCTGGGACGTTTCGGATACATTACCCTCAACGCTCTTTCGGACAGCAGCTTCCTTAAAAAAGGAGAAACGGTGAGAAGCCACGAGTTCCACTATTTCGACTCGGACAGCTGCGGAGAAGCAATGAGAGCGGTAAAACCGAACAATTCCAAGGAGTGGATGTGCATGCATGCGGAGGGCAATCTCCTTGCGGGCTATCCGCACCTTTACTACGAATCCAATACGGATATGATAAGGCGCTTCCTTGAAAAATGCGCCGAAAGGAAATAGATATGGCAAAAAGCATAATGATACAGGGCACCATGTCCAATGCGGGCAAGAGCATACTTGCCGCAGGGCTTTGCCGTGTGTTCAAACAGGACGGTTACAAGGTGGCGCCTTTCAAAGCCCAGAACATGGCCCTCAATTCTTTCATAACGAGCGAAGGCCTTGAGATGGGAAGGGCCCAGGTAGTCCAGGCGGAGGCTGCAGGGATAGAGCCTTCCGTGCTCATGAATCCCATACTTCTAAAGCCCACCAACGACGTGGGTTCCCAGATCATAGTGAACGGCGAGGTAAGAGGCCAGATGAACGCCAGAGACTATTTCGCCATGAAGCACGAGCTCCTGCCCGACGTCATGAAAGCATATAACACCCTTTCTGAGCAAAACGACATCATAGTCATAGAAGGTGCGGGCAGCCCTGCCGAGATCAACTTAAAGGACGACGATCCCTTCGTGAACATGGGCATGGCCAGGGAAGCCAAAGCCCCCGTGCTCATAGTGGGAGACATAGACAGGGGCGGAGTCTTCGCCCAGCTCTACGGGACCGTAGCCCTCCTCACCGAAGAGGAAAGGTCCATGGTAAAGGGTCTCATCATAAACAAGTTCAGGGGAGACGAGTCCATACTCACCCCCGGTGTCAAGCAGATAGAAGAGATAGCGGGCATTCCCGTCGTCGGAGTAGTGCCTTACGTGCATCTTGATATAGACGACGAAGACAGCCTTTCGGAAAGGCTCACGGACAAGGCTGCGGATCTCATCGATATAGCTGTCATGAGGACTCCGAGGCTTTCCAACTTCACGGATTTCAAAGTGCTTGAGAATATAGAAGGGGTGTCCTTAAGATACGTGGACTCCACGGCAAAGTTCGGAAACCCGGACCTCGTCATACTTCCGGGCACTAAAAATACGATGAAGGATCTTCTGTGGCTGAGGGAATCAGGTCTCGAGGCAAAGATAAAGCAGCATGCCGCAGCGGGAAAGCCAGTCTTTGGCATCTGCGGAGGATATCAGATGCTCGGCGAGTCCCTTTCAGACCCCTACGGAGTCGAAGAGGGCGGAGATATGAGAGGCATAGGCCTCCTTTCGACAAGGACAGTCTTCACTCAGCAAAAAGACCGCACGAGAGTTACGGGAGTTTTCAATATAGTCGGAGGAGTCCTCAAAGGTCTTTCCGGCTGCCCCGTGGACGGATACGAGATCCACATGGGGGAGACTGCAAGTTCCATACCCTTAACGGAGATCATCGATACCGTCTCGGGAGAGAGCAAGAAGGACGGATGCAGCAGCGGAAACGTGTACGGAAGCTACGTACACGGTATCTTCGATCTTCAGAAGACTGCAGACGCCCTCGTGAGTTCCCTTGCAGAGATGAAGGGAATAGACCCGGCCCGGGTTGGAAAGGCTACGGGCAAAGAGTACAAGGATCAGCAATACGATCTTCTTGCTGATACCGTAAGAGCCCACATGGACATGAAAAAAATATATGAGATACTGGAGGCCGGATTATGATAAAGATAGATAACGTAGCACCTGCCGATATTGAAAGAGAAAGCTTTGCTACAATAACGAGGGAGCTTGGAGACAGAGTCCTTCCTCCCGAACAGGAACCCATAACGAAGAGGGTCATACACACCACTGCAGACTTCGAATACGCTGACAACATGTATTATTCGCCGGATGCCGTGGAGAAAGCCAAAGAGGCCATAAGAGGCGGCGCCACCATTGTCACCGATACCCAGATGGCATATTCGGGCATCAACAAAAGATCCGCTGCAAAGTTCGGCTGCGAGGTCAAGTGCTTCATGTCCGATAAGGACGTAGCTGAAAGAGCAAAGGCCGCCGGAGTGACAAGGGCGAGGATGAGCATGGACAAGGCATCGGAACTTGGGGATAACGTCATATTTGCAATAGGCAATGCGCCTACGGCTCTCATACGTCTTCGCGAGCTCATAGACGATGGCTACAGACCCAAGCTCATAATAGGAGTACCTGTTGGTTTCGTAAATGTCGTTCCTTCAAAGGAACTTATAATAGAAACAGACGTCCCCTGCATAGTAGCAAGGGGCCGCAAGGGCGGCAGCAACGTAGCCGCCTGCATAGTCAACGCACTTCTTTACGTCATGGATGAAAAGAGAGGCGACTGACAGCAGCACTTAAAGTACCCGCATTGTATCCCTGCGTTAAAAGGATACGGTAGTAATGGCAGATTTTGAGATCAAAAATTTAAGTTTTGCATATTCGTCGGATAAGGAAAAGCCGGCTCTGCTTCACGTGGATCTAAAGATAGAGCAGGGCGAATATATCGCCCTCTGCGGAAAGTCGGGAAGCGGCAAGAGCACGCTTCTTCGCCATCTGAAATCAGTGCTGACACCGGTAGGCCCAAGATCCGGAGAGATACTCTTCGACGGGCGTCCCTTGGATAGCGTAGATCACCGTGAGCAGTCCAGCCGCATAGGCTTTGTCATGCAAAATCCCGACAGCCAGATAGTGACCGACAAGGTCTGGCACGAGCTTGCCTTCGGCCTTGAGTCCCTTGGCTACGACCAGGCTACCATACGCTTAAGAGTAGCGGAGATGGCCAGCTATTTCGGTATACAGGGCTGGTTCCACAAGGACGTAACGGAGCTTTCCGGAGGGCAGAAGCAGCTTCTCAACCTCGCATCCATCATGGCGATGCAGCCGGACGTGCTCATACTCGACGAGCCTACGTCTCAGCTGGACCCGATAGCCGCTGCCGATTTCTTGAATACAGTCAGGAAGATAAACCTGGAGCTGCGCACTACGGTCATCATAACGGAGCACAGGCTGGAAGACGTGCTCTATGCAGCTGACAGAGTCGTAGTCATGGACGGCGGACGCATCATATGCCAGGGCCTTCCCAGAGAGATAGGAAACGAGCTCAAAAGGCAGGGAAGCGATATGTTCGCAGCCATGCCAACGCCGATGAGGGTCTTTTACGGAGTGGGCGAGGATCTGGATAAGCCATGTCCTCTTACGGTCCGCGAGGGAGGAGACTGGCTCTCAGGAGTTTTCGGTGATGAAAAGCCTAAAGTCATCAGAGTCGACGAACAGAAGAACGAAGTCCTGCTCCCTGAAAACGTGGAGATAAAGGACTGCGCAGTAGCCGTTCAGGAAGCCTGGTTCAGATATACCAAAGACGGCCAGGGTATATTAAGAGGAGTGGAGCTCAAGATACCCAAAGGAAGTTTCTACGCCATAGACGGAGGCAACGGCACCGGCAAATCCACTACCCTCAAGGCCATTTGCAACATATGCAGGGTATACAGAGGAAAGGTCAGCGTCATGGGAAAGCCCCTCGACAAATACAAGTCGGGAGAGCTGTTCAAGAACAATCTGGCAATGCTTCCCCAGGATCCCCAGAGCCTTTTCGTAAAGAAGACCGTGAAAGCGGACCTCGACGAGATGACGAAGGACGAAGAAGCAAAGGCAAGAGTGGCGGAGCTTTGCGAGATAAAGGATCTCCTTGGCCGCCACCCCTACGATCTTTCAGGAGGAGAGCAGCAAAGGGCAGCCCTTGCTAAGGTGCTCCTGACAGAGCCCAAAGTATTGCTCCTCGACGAGCCCACAAAGGGCATAGACGCATTTTTCAAGCAGAAGCTCGCATCCATATTAAAAGAGCTCATAAAGCAGGGGATCACCATAGTCATGGTATCCCACGACGTGGAGTTCTGCGCGGCTCACGCGGACATTGTCAGCATGATGTTCGACGGAGCCATAGTGACCACGAATACACCTAACCGTTTCTTCTCAAGGAACAGCTTTTATACCACTGCCGCAAACCGCATGAGCAGACACGTCTTCGACAATGCGGTCAATACGGAAGACGTCATAGAACTTTGCAAGGAGAATCTCGATGGAAGGAAAGAGTAAGAGAAAGGGGCTTTTGACGACAGTCATAGTCGTCCTTTGCATAGCTGCAGTCATCATACTGAACAGGGTTTTCGGAAACAGGCGCTACTATATCACTTCTATATTGATCATGCTCCTTTCCATTATCCCGTTCCTTTTCAGCTTTGAAAGAAGAAAACCAAAACCCATGGAGTTCGTCGTCCTTTTAGTGCTCTGCGGCATAGGAATACTCTCAAGGGTCATTTTTACCGCATTTCCCGCATTCAAACCCATGACAGCGGTGATAATCATCACCGGCATGGCTTTCGGGCCCCAGTCGGGCTTTTTGACGGGAGTCATGACCTTGTTCCTCAGCAACTATTTCTTTGGACAAGGGCCCTGGACTCCGTGGCAGATGGTTGCCTTCGGCTTTGCAGGTTTCATATCGGGACTCCTTGCCGAAAAAGGCGTGCTCCCGAAAAATAACAAGAATATAATAGCTATATACGGATACGCATTGGTCCAACTGGTCATAGGGCCGTTCCTGGATCTTTGCTCTTTCCTTACTTCATTTGGCATGGCTCCTACCACGACCATGTGGGACCTTCTGAAGTCGGGATTCTCATACAACATGGTACACGCAGTGGCCGTCGCTTTGTTCCTGCTCCTTCTTTACAATCCCATCATGGATAAACTGGAGAGGATCAAGATCAAGTACGGCATGATGGAGGACGAAGCCCAGTCCTTCGAAGATATATTCGGAGAAGAAAAGAAAGAGGAGGCTGAGGAGAAATGAGGTTCGACAGCTATCATCCCGCTATCAACTTCATATTTTTCACCATAGCCATAGGCTGCACCGCATGGTTCCACCATCCGGTCTTCGTTGGCATATCCTACGTATGCGCCTTTGCCTATTCCATAAAGCTCAAAGGTGTCAAGGCCCTCATATTCAACGTCGTGCTCATACCGCTGGCCATCCTTTACGCCGGCTGGTATGCCTACTACAACCACTTCGGAGTCACCAACTTAAAGACCAACATAATTGGCAACCAGATAACCCTTGAAGCTCTTGTATTCGGAACGGTGATAGCCTTTACGGCAGCTGCGATACTAATGTGGCTCGAGTGCCTTCATGAGCTTATAACGGCGGACAAGGTGGTATACCTTCTCGGGCGAGTTTCTCCAAAACTGTCCCTTTTCGTGTCCATACTCCTTCGCATGGTGCCAAGGACCAAGGCAAGAGCACAAAAGATAAATACGGCCCAAAGAGGCATAGGAAGAGGGACCTGCGACGGAAATATATTAAGGCGCATCGTAAACGTTTTCAGAGAGCTGTCCATCATCATAATGTGGCTCATAGAAAGCCTCGTTGAAAGCTCGTCTTCCATGAGATGCAGGGGCTACGGTCTTCGCGGCCGCACGGCCTATTCCATTTACCGTTTCGACAACAGGGACAGGTCCTTCGTCATAGGACTGTTTGCCTGCGTATCCATGATCATAGCGGCAGTGCTTCTCGATCAGACGCAGATACATTACGATCCGCAGATAATATTCAACAGGATAACCGCGGTATCGGTATTCTTTTACCTTGCCTATGCGGTGTTCCTGCTTTTGCCCATGGCGCTTCAGATAATAGGAGAGAAGCGCTTCGATCGGCTTATTGAGAAAGGCGCCGGAAACGTGGTGCCGGAAAGGAGCTGAATATGGAGACCAAAAAGAAAAAGAAGATCCTCAACGCCGTTATGGTGGTGATGGCCGCCGTTATCGTCGTAGGCGGAGTCCTGGGCGTTGGACACATCAAGGGATGGTTCAAGCCTAAAGCGGAGCCTCTGGGACCGGAAGAGTCTGTCCTGACAGTAGATCGCACCTTAGGCGTTTGCAAGATA
>CAYUGP010000045.1:0-9947 GCA_964444315.1 uncultured Oscillospiraceae bacterium
CCAGAAGAAGAGGGTGACCACCATGGTGGAGAAGCGGTCTCCGAGGATCCAGTACATGGCTATCTCCGTCACCTCTATGAACACGGAGACTATGAAGTTCCATTTGTCCTGCTTTGAGATGAGCAGTTCGCAGACCACGTTGAGCCAGGTATATATGAGGAGCAGGGTCATGATGATCGCTCCGTGGACTCCGTTCACGTCCTCCTCGGGAAATATGACCGCGCAGACCGTGGAGGCCGCAAGGGCAAGGAAAAGATACCACTTTTCATATGTAGTAAGATAATTGAGAAACCTCAGTACGGGATTCCTCAGTTCATTCTGTGTAAGGTCTTTCATCGGTAATCAGTTCTTTCTGAGATATTTGAGAGCCCTGAGGACCAGGGTCGCTATGAAGCCTGTGAGTATGCCGGTGATCATCCCGGATATGAGCAGCACCGGGAAATAGTACATTATCCTACCCGTCTGCATCACCAGGGCCGCTATGAGCAGCTGGCCCAGGTTGTGGAACACGCCGCCCGCCATGGAGACTCCTATGACGGAAAAGATCCCGGCCTTCTTCGCAAGGAGCATGATGACCAGGGAAATGAGCCCTCCCGAGAGGGCATATATGACGGAAAATGCGTTGCCGAACATGAGAGCCGAAAGAGCTATCCTGGCCAGGTTTATGAAGAGGCCGTACTTTGCCCCCAGGCTGTATATGCTTATGAGGACCACTATGTTTGCAAGACCCAGCTTTATACCCGGTATGCCGAAGGAAAAGGGTATGAGGACTTCCACATAGGAAAATATGAGCGCCAGGGCTGTCAGGGCGCTGCATGTGGCAAGTTTCTTTGTAAGCTGTGTGCTCTTTCTCTGGGCCATTACTTTATGATCACATCGGCGGGATCTCCGCCTCCCGAGATGCTTATGAGCATCTTGTGGGGAAGGCAGGCTATGATCTCGCCTTCCCTTGATATCTTCCCCATCTTCACACAGTCGCCGCCTTTGCAGCTGGCCTCTTCGACCCGGGCGCTGCCGCTCTCTATGACTATGAGGTTGAGTATCTCCCTGGTGCCTGCTTCACTCTTTTCAAAAAGGCCGTCTTCGGTAAGGACCAGGGTCCTGTCCTCGCTTAAGGGATAGCTGCCCATCTCCTCCCCGTCCACAGTAATGACCACACGGCTGTCTTCGGCCGCATCCGAGCGCAACAAAAAAGGACTGCCAAGTCCGAGGACCAGCAGCACGATTGCAAGCACGATATCCGCTTTTGTGATCATCTTCCTTTCCATACATAGTAAGTATACCACAAGAAAAGCTCAGGAAAAAGGGTACAAGAACAATGTCTTTTGTTGTACAATATAGCTACAGGGAGGTGCTGATATGAACGTAACAATTAACAGCAAAAACGTAAACCCCAGCGACAGACTGGCGGCAACCATTACCAACAAAATGGCCAAGCTTGACAAGTATTTCTCCCAGGAAGCGGAAGCCGTTGTCATGCTTACAGAAGAAAAGTCCGGACTGGCACAACTGGAAGCCACTATCCATGCAGGATCTCTGAGCTTCCGCGCAGAAGAGCGCAATGCGGACCTTTACTACTGTCTTGACAAAGTCATCGACAAGCTGTCATCCCAGATGTCCAAACTCAAGGGCAAACTGGTGAAAAGACACAAGGACGTCAAGGAAGTCTACATCAGCGAGATCCCGGATCTTCCCGATGCAGTGGAGGATCAGGGTGTCGTAAGGACCAAGGAGATCGAGCTTACGGCAATGACAAGAGACGAAGCCATACTTCAGATGGAGCTCCTCGACCACAGCTTCTTCGCCTATGCGGATTCCGAAACCGGGACAACGAACATCGTGTACAAAAGAGAAAGAGGCGGCTACGGCCTGCTCATTACGAGATAAAAGACAAACCAGCGCAAAAGAAAGAAGGACCTGCCGATTTGGCAGGTCCTTTTGTATTTAAGGTTTTATGAGTTTTACTGTGCCGTTTCTTCGGGAGCGTGTTCCTCGATGTGTTCCGGAAGCTTCTGAGGCTTCGGAGCCGCCGGGTTCTGAGCCGCTCTCGGATCCTTGGCGAATACGTTGATAATGTGTCTGGGGCATACCTTTGAGCACTTGCCGCAGGACTTGCACTTATCGTAATCGATGACCGCATGGTTGTTCTCCACATGGATGGCATCGAAGGGACATTCCTTCTCGCACTTCTTGCATGCGATGCAGCCTCTTTCACAGGCGTTCATAGTTGCCTTGCCCTTGTCGCAGGAAGAGCAGCCGACAACCACCCTTGACTTAAGAGGAACTATCTCGATCAGGTGCTGAGGACAGGCCTTTGCACAGATACCGCAGCCTATGCAAAGCTCTCTGTCTACTATGGCAACGCCTTCGCAGACCTGGATGGCACCGTGAGGACATGCTGCCTGGCAGTCACCCAGGCCTATGCATCCGAATTTGCACTCGCCGGGGCCTCCGAAGAAGCCTTTGGCTGCTGCGCAGGAGCTCATACCCTGATACTCCATCTCCTTTTTGGCTACGTCAATTATGCCTGAGCAGTGGATGATCGCAACCTTTTCGATAACGTCCATGGCTTCCTGCCCGAGGATGGCTGCGATCTTGGTCGCCGCCTGGTCACCGCCGGGGGCGCAGAGGTTGGAGGGGACCGTCGGGTCATCTGCCAGAGCCTTTGCATAATCGTCGCATCCCGCATATCCGCAGGCGCCGCAGTTAGCGCCGGAAAGGCACTCTCTGATGGCTATCTGCTGTTCGTCAACGGGCACGGAGAAGAACTTTGAAGCGAGGGCCAGCATGACGGATGCGACCGCCGCCAGACCTACGACCACAAGTACAGGAGTTAAAAATGCATTCATATCTTTACCTCCTTACATTCCGAACAGTCCGGCAACAAGACCGGAGAATCCCAGGAAGGAAAGGCTGACTATGGAAGCTGCCACGAGGGTGCTTGCTATGCCTTTGAAGGCTTCGGGATAGTCATTGGTCTCGATCCTGCTTCTTACTCCGGCAAAGAGGTACATGGCGAGCATGAAGCCTACGCCGGAACCGAAGGAATTGAGGAGAGCCTGTCCGTAGTTGAATTCATTGGTTATGTTGAGCACGCATACGCCCAGGACCGCACAGTTGGTGGTGATGAGCGGCAGGTAAACTCCCAAGGCCGAATGCAGGCTGGGAATGCACTTTTTGAGAAGGATCTCAATGAGCTGTACAAGTGCTGCGATTCCGAGTATGAAGACCAGGGTCTGCATATACCCTATGCCGTTGGGATCGAGCAGATAGGTCTGGATGGGCCAGGTGACCGCAGTGGCTATGACCATTACGATGATGACCGCCACCGACATACCCATGGCGCTGTTCAGTTTCTTGGATACTCCGAGGAACGGGCAGATACCGAGGAACTGTACGAGCACGTAGTTGTTGGTGATTATCGCTGTGAATATTAAGAAAAGTGCTGCTTTCATTACTGATCACAACCTCCTTCCGTAGACTGGGAGCAGAAGCTGCTTCCGGGACATCCCATACATTTGCTTACCTGCTTCTCTCTCACTTTTCCCTTGGTGAGCTTGTTCATCAGTGCGATGATGCATCCAAAGATGAAGAAGCCGCCCGGAGGAAGTGTGATGAGGGAGAACGGTGTGATGAAGTTTGCCGTTACCGTGATGCCGAACACCGTGCCTGCACCCATGAGCTCTCTGACAGCACCCATGAATGTGAGAGCTATCATGTAGCCCACGCCCATTCCGAGGCCGTCAAGGGCTGAGTCGACTATGGTGTTCTTGCAGGCAAACATTTCCGCTCTGCCGAGTATGATGCAGTTTACGACGATGAGGGGGATGTAAACTCCCAGCACTCCGTCGAGCTCCGGCATGTAGGCCTTGATGACCAGCTGTACGATGGTAACGAAGGTCGCTATGACGGTGATGAAGCAGGGGATCCTGACCGAATCGGGTATGATCCTCTTGAGTGCGGAAATGAATATGTTGGAACAGGTAAGTACGAAGGTCAGAGCAAGACCCATGTAGATCCCGTTCATGGCCGCCGTTGAAAGAGCCAGCGTCGGGCAGGTACCAAGTACCAGCACCAAGATCGGGTTTTCCTTGATAAGGCCGTTCGTAAAGATCGAAAGTTTAGATTTCTTTTCCATTACTTCCTGCCTCCTTTCTTCTGACCGAAGGCAACGTGCTTTGTTGCGTTATCGATGTGAGGTACGAGGATGTTCATGAAGAGTATGGCGAAGGAGACTCCTTCGGGATAACTTCCGTACATCCTGATGAGCATGGTCAGCACTCCGCAGCCTATACCGAAAATGACCTTTCCGGCATTGGTGATGGGAGAAGTGACGTAGTCTGTTGCCATGAAGATGGCTCCCAGCATGACGCCGCCTGCGCAGACCTGGAAGATGGGATCCTGTCCGAAGATCAGGGCCATCACAGCCACGGATCCGATAAAGCTTACGGGGATCACCGGGCTGATGACCTTGCGGATCACCAGGTATACTCCGCCGATCAGCAGAGCCGCTGCGGAGATCTCTCCCATGGAACCGTTGATGTTTCCGAGGAACATCTCAAGGTTCGTGGGAACTGCGCTTCCCTTTGCGAGAAGACCCAGAGGTGTCGGGCCAGAGACCGCATCCGCACCGGCCACATTGACTATGGCTGAGGACATTCTCGGCGTCACCGCCCATGTGGACATCTGTGTGGCGAATCCGATGAACAGAGCGATCCTTCCCACGATCGCCGGGTTCGCGAAGTTCTGCCCCAGGCCTCCGAAGATCTGCTTTGCGACTACTATAGCCGCGAAGCATCCTATGATGGCCATCCAGTAGGGCATGCTTACGGGAAGATTGAGTGCCAGGATTAGTCCTGTGACCATTGCGCTCCAGTCACCGACGGTGTTGCTTCTTCCCATTATCCTTCTGGTTACCCATTCAAGGAATACGGAAGCGGCGCAGCACACAAGCGTCAGGATGAGAGCCTGCAGGCCGAAAACATATACCGCTACGGCTACCGCGGGGATCAGTGCGATGCATACGTCGCGCATGATGCTTGCGGTATCCTGCGGAGAGTTAACATGAGGCGCAGCAGATACTATGAGGTTGGTGTGTTTGTCTGCCATTACTTCTTTGCCTCCTTTTCTTTGCGTTTCTTATCGTCCTCCTGGACGAGACCTTTAGCCATTCTGAATTCGAAGTTGAGGGGCTTTCTTGCAGGACATACGTATGCGCAGCATCCGCAGTCCATGCAGGTCATGACATCGTACTCGCGCAGAGCTTCCACGTTCTTGTCCTTGTACGCTCTTGAAAGCCTTGCCGGCATCAGGTTCATGGGGCAGGCGTCTACGCACTTGCCGCAGTTGATGCAGTCGGTCTCCTGGGGTTTTTCAGCCAGAAGATCGTCGAAGACCAGTATGGCGTTGTTGCTTTTGAGCACTGCGAAGTCGTCTCTGGGGATAGCGCGTCCCATCATGGGCCCTCCGAGGAGGATCTTCTTCACTTCGCCCGTTGTGCCGCCGCAGAAATCGATGATCTCGTTGATGGCCGTTCCGATGGGAACTTCCACGTTCTGGGGATGAGCGACGATGTTGCCGTCCACCGTGAGGAACTTGGATACGAGAGGCATGCCTGTCTCCAGGTACTGCTCAAGCTTGAGCATGGATACCACGTTGCTGACTATGCATCCCACGTTGATGGGGAGCATGCCGGCTGCGCACACTCTTCCGGTGCACTCATAGATGATGACACGCTCTGCTCCCTGCGGATAGGTGTGTGCAAGAGCCTTTACTTCGATGTCGCTAGCTCCCTGAAGAAGCTTCCTGAAGTTTTCGATGGCATCGGGTTTGTTGTCTTCGATGCCGATGACGCCGTGCTTAATATTCAGCCACTTCATGGTGGTCCTCATTCCGGCTATCATCTCTTTTCCGTAGGCCAGCATTGCTGCATGGTCAACGGTGATATAGGGTTCGCACTCGGCTCCGTTGAGGATGAGGTATTCCGCAGCTCCGTCAGGGACGTTGTACTTTACGGACATGGGGAAGGATGCTCCGCCGAGGCCTACGAGTCCTGAATCTCTGACTGCCTTAAGGAAACTCTCTCTTGAGTCGATGACCGGCGGAACTACAGTTTCTGCGACTTCCTGTCTTCCGTCAGCCTGAATGATGATGTTGGTATCGACACGGCCGTTCTGTGTCATGAACTGCTCGATGGCGACAACATCTCCCGATACGCTCGAGTGTATCGGTGCGCTCACCGGAGCCTCGCTGGTTCCGATGAGCTGTCCCAGCTTTACGTGGTCTCCTACGGCCACTACAGGCTGGCACGGGGCTCCGATGCTCTGAGACATCGGGATCGCGACACGTTCGGGAAGCGTCATCGGAATGATGGGCATTCCAGCTGTGTTTTTACAGTGATCCACGTGGGCCCCTCTGAGGTGTTTTCCTAAACTCATAAACTAACTCCTTTGTATATTTCGCAAAATCTTCACATAAATCGCACACAAAAACTGCCATTTATGACAAATATGCATTCTAATAATACCCTCTAATAAATGATTTGTAAACTTGATACCTATAGTAATTAATGCTAAAATAGTTTGTTCGTTTGGGGAATAAAATACAAAAAATGAGAAAAACCAAAACATACAAGATATTGTCGCTGATGCTCTGCATGGTTCTGTGCGCAGGAATGCTTTCAGGCTGTGAATCCTGGAACAATTTCCGCAAGGCTTTCATAGACCCGCCGGCGCCCGAGGTGCTGACTATCAAGATAGGCATACTGGAACCGCAGACGGGACGCCGCAGCTACGACGCCGAAGACGAGATGGCCGGCATGGAACTGGCCCATGAGCTCTTCCCGAAAGCCGGAGGATACGACATAGAGCTGCTCTACGAAGACAACCGCTCGAATACGGATGTCTGCAAGGAGGCGGCTCAGAAGCTCGTAGACCAGGGCTGTTCGGTGATACTGGGCAGCGTTTCCGATACTCTGTCCCTGGCAGCCAGCGACATCATAAACACAAACCAGATACCGGCCATAGCGGCAACAAACACCATACCTATCCTGACCCTTACTAATCCTTACTATCTCAGGGTCAACGTCATCAACAGCTTCGACGCCGAAGGCGCAGCCGAGTACGCTTCAAAGGTCCTGGAAGCCAAATCCGTAGTGGTCCTCCTTCCCGAAGGCGACGACTACGCAAAGTCCAAAGCCGAGATCTTCGAGACCAAGTTCATAGAAGCAGTAGGCTACGACACCTTCGAATACTCATATACGGAAAAGGACGCAGCAACCGGCAAGGACGTGGAGAAACGATCCATGGCTCCCACGGTCTACTACCTGGATATTAACGGGGAAGAGCCCTATGAACGCATGGAGTATATATTCAACGAAATGGACAGGATGGGCTGCTACAGCTTCTACTGCCCCTGCTCCCCGGAAATGGCTCTGAGCTGGATGATCGCAGCCGAAGGTTTCCGCTTCGCTTCTGACAAGGCCGACGAAGTCACTCCGCCGGAAAACCTGACCACCATGAGATACAGGGACGAGTCGGGTAACTGGGTGGAAGAGACCGGTTACTGGGACGAGTGGAACACCTGGGTCAAATGGACACCGCCCGAGACCAAACCCGATGAGGAAAAAGAGGAAAAGTTCTTCACCTGGATAGGAACGGAAAACTGGCAGGAGATAGACGGGACGGCCCTTTACTACTACGGCTACACTTCCATGCTGAGCCATGCGTGTTACACTCTTAACTACGACGGAGATGTAAACAACGAAGTATCCGAGGCCTTCCTAAATGCATATCATGAAAAGTACGGAAGCGATGTGCAGCCTTCAGGAAACGTGGCCCTTGGCTTCGATGCATACCTGCTTGCATATCAGGGCATATGCGATGTCCTTGAGGAAAACAGCGGAGAAGGAGACAGCGGCAGCAGCGGGGAGACCGAAGAGACCGAAGAGAGCGAAAAAGCGGAGATCTTCGATGAAAACAAAGTATTCAGCCGCGAACTGCTCACAAAAGCCCTGTACAAGATAAGGAACCTCAAAGGAGCGACCGGAACGATCTCCATGAACGAGAACGGAGATCCGACCAAGGACACATTGATAAAAGCCTACAACGGCGAAGAATTCATTACAGTATATACAGCAACCGGAATAAGCGGAGAGTAGACAGGAGGAAACAAGAAAATGGCAAGCAAAATTCAGATCGAATCGGTCATAGATCAGATAAGACCTTTCCTGCAAAGGGACGGCGGGGACGTGAAGTTCATAGACTATACGCCTGAAAATTACGTAGTAGTGGAACTGCAGGGACACTGCGCAGGATGCCCCCACGCACAGATGACCATCAAGAACGGTATCGAAAGGATACTCAAGGAGAACTATCCAGAAGTCGAAGGCGTCAAATCCGTCAACGACATGATGGAAGACGAGATCTGGTAAATATCTGGCAATTCAAAACCCGGAGGGTCATCATCCCTCCGGGTTTTTTCTTGCTTATCTTAAGAATCCGTCTATGATGGCTTGCTCCGCGTCTTCTTCCGAAAGGCCCAGAGTCCTGAGCTTTAAAATCTGCTCGCCGGCTATTTTGCCTATGGCCGCCTCGTGGATCAGCTGGGCGTCTTCGCTGTTGGCCACCAGTTTGGGACTTGCGTCAACTCTGCCGTGGTCCGCTATGATGCCGTCGCACTCGGAGTGGCCGTAGCACTTGGTGTTCCCTATAATGTTCGACTGGTAAGCCTGGAGGGAATTTCCTTTTGCCACGGATCTTGATATGAGGTTAACTCCTGAGTCTTCTCCGTCGAGCTGCACCTCGAACTCCGTCCTGGCTTCTTCGTCTCCGTCCGTGAGTATCCTCTCCCTGATGACAAGAGTTGCTCTTGCGCCTAGCTTTGCCTTGGTCTGGCGGAGGGTCCTGTCCACTCCTCCCAGCTGGACCGAATCTATCTCAAGATATGAATCCTCGTCCTGGAAGACTTCGGTCACCGGGTCTATTATCTTCGTAGTCTCATCGGCTCCCGTGCCTATGTGCTTTTCCTCATAGAGAGCATGGGCTCCCTTGGCCAGGAAGAAGCGGTGTATGCCGTTGTGCCTTGCGGGCTCTCCCGTGGTCGT
This sequence comes from uncultured Oscillospiraceae bacterium, assembly GCA_964444315.1. Taxonomy (GTDB): domain Bacteria; phylum Bacillota; class Clostridia; order Peptostreptococcales; family Anaerovoracaceae; genus RUG13409. Next base: position 9,104 of record CAYUGP010000045.1, read on the forward strand.
GTGTATGCCGCAGCCTGCCACTATGGTGACGTCCGCATCTTCTCCTACGTAGAAGTCGTTGTATACAAGATCGTCTATGCCCGATACGGTTATACATGCGGGGATGAAGACCTTTTCTCCCTTGGTCCCGGCTTTGATGTGTATGACCAGTCCCGGACCGTCTTCCTTATTGTCTATTATTATGTTCTCAGAATCCTGGCGTCCCAGACATCCGCTGTTGGAACGGATGTTGAAGGCTCCGGAGAGGAGCTCTTCGATATCGGCGTCGGAAACAGTTTTCAGCAGCTCCCTGGTATCGTCATCTATGGGCTTTCTTTCTATCTTGCTCATCGGTTCTCTTCTCCCTTCTCCCTTACAAAGCAGCTGTCACAGTCGTCGCAGTCGGTCTTGCAAATGAGGGGGAACATGACGCTCCTTGGACCGTGAAGACCCAGCTGCCCGTCCTGTATAAGGGCTATCTCGTCAGCTATGGAGAGTATCCTCTCCTGATGGGAAATGATTATCATGGAGCACTTCCTTTGGTCTCTCAATTCCTCGAACACCCTTATGAGGCTGTTGAAGGACCACAGGTCTATGCCCGCCTCCGGTTCGTCGAACACTATGAGCTTAGAGTTCCTCATGAGGACCGTAGCTATCTCTATCCTCTTTATCTCTCCTCCGGAAAGATGGGTGTCCACCTCTCTGTCAAGGTATGCAGAACCCTCCATGCCCACGTTTGCCAGGACTTCATTGAGCTCGTCCTCAGTGGCTGTCTCGCCCTTGGCCAGGCACAGAAGCTCCCTTACGGTGATGCCCTTGAACCTTACGGGCTGCTGGAAAGCATAGGATATGCCCATGCGGGATC
>CAYUGP010000046.1:0-9695 GCA_964444315.1 uncultured Oscillospiraceae bacterium
TTGAAAATTTTGGCGCATATCATTGTGCAGAAAGAGGTTATTTCTTAAATGCTTGCAGGAATAAGCATCAATGATTTTGCTGTAGTAAAGGAACTTAGCGTAGATTTAAAGCCCGGGCTCAATATCATCACAGGAGAGACCGGTGCAGGTAAATCCGTGATCATAGAAGCCATTTCTATGGCTCTGGGCAGCAGAGCTGATACCAGCTATGTAAGGACAGGCTGCGAAAAAGCCGTCATTACTTTGCTGGTAGACACTAAAGACTGCGCCCTTTCGGATCTCCTTGCAGAAATAGGAGCACCGGAAGACGATCCCATGGTCATAAGAAGAGAGATAAGTTCACAGGGAAGGAGCGTATGCAGAGTCAACGGAACTATAGTACCGCTTTCATCCCTCAGTTTACTTTGCAAAAAAATCGCGGATATTCATGGACAGTACGATCAGCAGGTGCTTCTCGACCCTGACAATCATCTTGGGATACTCGACCTTTACGGAGGCAGCGAACTTGCAGATGCGCTGGCAGAGACGTCTTCGGCATATGCAAGGTTTGCTTCATGTTCTAACGACTATTACAAACTGAAAAAAGAGATGGCAGACTCTGAAAGACAGAGAGACTTTCTCAAATTCGAAGTCGAAGAGATAAAAGGGGCTTCTCTGAAACTTGGAGAAGATGAGGATCTTGAAGAAAATATCAGGATTATGGAAAACAGCGAGAAACTGTTTGAAGCTATCTCTTCAGCCCATGAACTTATATATGGTTCTGAATCTTCTGCAAATTCTTCTCTTGGCAACGCTCTTGGCGAACTGGAATCAGTCAAAGGCATTTCTTCCGATATCGATACATTGACTGAACGGGTCGCAAATGCGTATTACGAGCTTGAAGATATGAACTCTGAGCTTAGGAGCCTTCTCGACAGCGTAAGTTTTTCGCAGAGCGAGCTTGACGCATCAATAGAAAGGCTCGAAGCATTAAACAAACTGAAAAGAAAATATGGAGGCAGCATAGAAAAGGTCCTGGAGTACGCTGAAAAGGCCGAAAACAGCCTCTCTGACATCGATAACGCCGATGAAAGATTAAAGACATTAGAAGAAGAGATAAAAGCCTCAGAAGCGGATTTCGATGAAAAGTCAGAAAAGCTTTCATCGCTGAGACATCTTGCTGCTGAGAAGCTGGAAGGGCTTGTTGACAAGGAGCTTTCCGAACTCAATTTCGCGAATGCTCATTTCAGGACATCGTTTGGAAGATCTTCCTCGAGCGCATCGGGAACGGATTCTGTGGAGTTCCTCATTTCCACAAACATAGGAGAAGCTCCAAAGCCTCTGGCAAAGATAGCATCCGGCGGCGAGCTTTCAAGGATAATGCTTGCTCTCAAGAGCATCATAGGAGAGATGGACAATATACCGACTATGATATTCGATGAGATCGACACAGGCATATCCGGTGCCACAGCAGCCGTGGTAGGCGAGAAACTTGAAAAGATCGCTGAAGGTCATCAGGTCATATGCATAACCCATCTGCCGCAGATAGCATCAAGAGGAGAGAGCCATTTCAGGATAGAAAAGACCAGCGACGAGATATCGACTCATACGACTGTCGTACCTCTTAGCCGTGAGGAAAGGATAGAAGAGCTGGCAAGACTGCTGTCCGGAACTGTGATCAGCGATACTGCAAGGCAGCAGGCAAAGGAACTGCTTTCATATGAATAGGATAAACTGGTATCCGGGTCACATGAAAAAGACCAAGGAACTGATCTCGGAGAATCTCAAACTTGTAAGCGCAGTCATAGAAGTGATCGACGCAAGGATACCTAAGGCTTCGAGAAATCCAGACATTGCAAAACTTACTAAAGATAAGAAACGCATTGTGGTCCTGAACAAAAGTGATCTCGCCGATCCTGCCAGGACAGAGGAGTGGCAGAAAAAACTCAAGAAAGAAAATGATTTCGTCCTTACCGTAAATGCAAATACGGGAGAAGGATGCAAATCTATTTTCGATTGTTTTGAAAAACTGAAATCAGAGATAAACGAAGGCAAGGAAAGAAAGCGTCAGCTCAGAGTCATGATTGTGGGAATACCCAATGTGGGAAAGTCTTCTCTCATCAACAGGCTTACAGGTTCAAAACCCGCTAAAACAGGAGACAGACCCGGAGTAACAACAGGAAAACAGTGGATCACATTGCAGGACGGTACTATGCTTCTTGATACGCCGGGAATACTCTGGCCGGATCTTGATGATCAGGAAACTGCAAAGGACCTTGCTTACTGCGGAAGCATAAAGGATGAGATAATGGATCTTGAAACATTGGCCCTTAATTTCATTTCAAAGGTAAGTGCCATGTCCCCGCAGCTTCTCATCGACAGATACAAACTTGACGGTATAGGTGAAACAGATCTGGAGACTATGGAGTCGATTGCTTCCAAGAGAGGTTTTGTGCTTTCAGGAAAAAGGATTGATTACGAAAGAACAGCGAGGACCGTTCTCGACGAGTTCAGATCGGGAAAGATAGGGCGGATCACACTGGAATGAGGATACTCGGTATAGACCCAGGCTATGCCATAATGGGCTGGGGGGTAATTGACAAAAAAGGAAGCAGTTTCATTCCCGTTGCATACGGATCCATCGAAACGGATAAAGATATGGCTATGCCTGACAGGCTCAAACATCTTTATGCCAGCCTGATGGATATAATTGCGGAATACGACCCGGAAGAAGTAAGTATAGAGGAACTGTATTTCAACAACAATGCAAAAACCGCTATATTCGTAGGCCAGGCTAGAGGAGTTGCTCTTCTTGCCTGTACAAATTCGGGGCTCGATATATTCGAATATACTCCTCTGCAAATCAAAACGGCTATGACTGGATTCGGCAGAGCTGAAAAGAAACAGATCCAGGCCATGGTGAAGATGATACTCGATCTCGAGACAGTACCAAAACCCGACGACACGGCAGATGCGCTGGCCGCAGCAATTTGTCATGGATATTCGGGAGAACTCAAGAAAAAAATGTACAAGATGAAATAGCAGGTGGCATCATGATTCATTACATAAAAGGTGTTATAACCGAAACGGAACCAGGAATGGCCGTTATAGAAGCAAACGGTATCGGTTATGAAGTATACGTTCCCGACAACTGTCCGGTGCTTTTCTCCGGAAGGGACGAACTTGTGACTCTTTTCACGTATATGGCTGTAAGGGAAGATGATGTGAGCCTTTACGGTTTTACGGATAAGGAAAGCCTTAACATGTTCAGGCTCCTTACAACGGTATCCGGTATAGGCAACAAGGGAGCCATGGCCATACTTTCGAAGCTGACTGTAAGGGAACTGCGCCAGGCTATTGCATTCGAAGATCCTGCTTCCATAGCTAAAGCCAACGGTATTGGTAAAAAGACAGCAGCAAAAGTTGTACTTGAGCTCAAAGACAAGATAGGAGAAGTCGATCTTCCTGAAGGGATAAGCATTAAAGAAACGAATATAGTAAAAGGATCCGCAAAGGATGAAGCTCTGATGGCTCTGCAGTCACTCGGATTCTCCAAATCCGAAGCTTCTTCATATCTGCTGGGAATAAACGACGAGAACCTGAGCGCAGAAGAATATGTAAGGCTCGCTTTAAGAGCAAGAAGATAAAGGGGATATTGATATCATGGAATACGAACAGAGGGTACTCGGTTCAAGACTTCAGCAGGATGAGGAGATGATGGAAAGATCCATCAGGCCAAAAACTTTTGCTGATTACGTAGGTCAGACCGGAGTAACAGATAATCTGAAGATCTATATCGAAGCATGCAAGCAAAGAGGAGACACTCTTGATCACGTGCTCTTTTCCGGGCCTCCGGGACTCGGCAAAACCACTCTTGCAGGAATAATTGCCAATGAGATGGGCGTTGAGTTCAGGATAACTTCAGGACCTGCCATCGGAAGAGCAGGAGATCTTGCTGCCATACTTTCTAACCTGAATGAGGGCGACGTGCTTTTCATTGATGAGATACACAGGCTCAACAGGTCCGTAGAAGAGATACTGTATTCGGCAATGGAAGACTTCGCCATAGATATAGTGACGGGAAAAGGACCTATGGCCAATTCCCTAAGGCTTTCTCTGCCTCATTTCACTCTTATCGGAGCTACCACGAGGGCCGGTTCACTTTCAGCTCCATTAAGAGACAGGTTCGGTATCAATGCAAAGTTCGATATGTATACCAAAGATGAGCTGAAAGAGATACTCAGAAGAACGGCAGGGATATTGAATGTAAAGATCGATGAAGAAAGCCTTGATCTCCTGGCCGGAAGATCAAGAGGTACGCCCAGGATAGCAAACAGGCTTCTTAAAAGAGTCAGAGACTTCTCACAGGTTAAAGGCAACGGTACCATCGATGTGGATATAGTCAATTCCACCCTTGATGCTCTTGGAATAGACAGATACGGTCTTGAAGATCTCGACAGAAAGATCCTTGAACTGATAGCAGTCAAATTCCACGGAGGTCCCGTAGGTATAGATACGATAGCCGCATCCTTAGGCGAAGAAAGAGTCACCATAGAAGACGTGTATGAACCTTATCTTTTGCAGCTTGGTCTTCTTTTAAGGACTCCTAAAGGGCGTATAATCTCCGATGAGGCATATGGTCATATAGGGATGGCAGTACCGGGAAAAAGCATGAAAGAGGAGCAACTGAGTTTCTGACATGAAAGTATCCGATTTTGATTATGAACTCCCTAAAGAGCTTATAGCTCAGGAACCTGCAAAGATAAGGGATTCCTGCAGGCTCATGATACTGCACGGAAAAGACGGGAGCATTGAACATAAAGTCTTTTCAGACATAATAGACTACTTAAGACCAGGAGACTGCCTTGTGATGAATGATTCTAAAGTCATTCCCGCAAGGCTTTTCGGCATAAAGGAAAGTACAGGAGTAAGTGTTGAATTCCTTTTATCCAAAAGGATAGAAGGCAATACATGGGAGACTCTTGTAAAACCAGGTAGAAGGATAAAACCAGGAGATACAGTAATATTCGGAAACGGAAAGCTAAAGGCTGAAGTAAAGAGTTTTTCGGAAGAAGGCACCAGGATAGTTGAGTTCAGCTGCGATGGTGATTTCATGGAGATCCTCGATGAGCTTGGCAAAATGCCTTTGCCTCCTTACATAGAAAGAGAATCCGGCAAAGAGGATAAGGAAGACTACCAGACCGTTTATGCCAGGGAGGAAGGCTCCGTTGCAGCACCTACTGCAGGCTTTCATTTTACACCGGAACTTCTTGACAGGATAAGAGAAAAGGGTATAAAGACTGTATTCGTTACGCTTCACGTGGGCATAGGCAGTTTCAGACCCGTAAAAGCAGAAACCGTTGAAAATCATCATATGCATTTCGAGCATTACAGTGTTTCAAAGGAAGCTGCTGATACTATCAGTTCCGTAAAGGCAAACGGCGGCAGGATCATCAGCGTTGGTACTACAGCATGCAGAACAATGGAAAGCGCGGCTGATGAAAACGGTATCATCTATGCTGGTTCAGACGATACAGGAATATTCATTTATCCGGGATACAAATTCAAGATCGTTGATTGCCTCATAACAAACTTCCATCTCCCCAAATCGACACTGCTCATGCTGGTATCGGCTCTCTATGACAGAGAGAAGATACTCGAAGCATATAAAACGGCAGTAGATATGAAATACAGATTTTTCTCCTACGGCGATGCCATGTTTATAACAGACCTGAAATGAAATACGCAGTTACCTATGAACTATTGAAAAAAGACGCTAAGTCTGCAGCTAGAAGAGGTGTGATACATACTCCTCACGGAGATGTTCAGACTCCTGTTTTCATGCCTGTGGGCACCCAGGGTACCGTAAAGGCCATGAAACCGGAAGATGTGGCATCTCTTGGGCATGAAGGCGCCCATATACTTCTGGGCAATACATATCATCTGTATTTGAGACCGGGACATGACATTGTCAAAAAAGCTGGCGGACTTCACAAGTTCATGAACTGGGACAGGGCAATACTTACGGATTCCGGCGGATTTCAGGTATTCAGTCTCGGAAAACTCAGAAAGATAACAGAAGAAGGAGTTTCGTTCAGATCATATATAGACGGTTCAAAACATATGCTAACTCCGGAAAAGTCCATAGAGATACAGAATGCACTAGGCGCTGATATCATCATGGCATTCGATGAATGCGCTCCTCATGATGCGGATTACAGGTATATAAAGGATTCCCAGGCCAGAACGACAAGATGGCTCAAAAGGTGCGTGCAAGCTCATAAAAATGAAGATACTCAGGCACTTTTCGGGATAATGCAGGGAGGCTTTTTCCCTGACCTTAGAAAAGAAAGCGCTGAAGAAATAGTTGATCTTGACCTTCCCGGCTATGCTATAGGTGGTATATCAGTCGGCGAGCCTAAAGAAAAGTATGTGGGAGTACTTGACTATGCAGTGGACTTTCTTCCTGCAGATAAACCCAGGTATGTCATGGGTATAGGTACTCCGGATTACATTCTTGAAGCAGTCGAGCACGGAGTCGATATGTTTGACTGTGTGGAGCCGACCCGCCTTGCAAGACACGGTATGGCAATGACCAGCCACGGAAGAATAGGCCTTGATAAAGGGAGGTTTAAAGAGGACTTCGGACCCATAGATCCCGAATGCGACTGCTATGCATGCCGTAATTATTCAAGAGCATATATTCATCATCTTCTTAAGGAAAACGAGATACTGGGTGCAATGCTTCTTTCGGAGCATAACCTTCATTTCCTTGTAAGACTTGCAGAAGAGATCAGGCATGCCATAGAAGAAGACAGATTCCTTGAATTCAAAAAAGAGTTCTTAGAAAAGTATGGAGAATCGTAAGGTTTGTCCGAGCGCCGGACTGTGCGGAGGATGCACTTTCCAGGGCGTCGGATATGATGAACAGCTTAAGATAAAAGAAGAACAGGTAAAGGATCATCTCAGATCGGCTGGGATAGATCCTGCTTGTTTTGATGGGATAATGCCATGTCCCGTCGTATACGGATACAGGAACAAGATGGAATACACCTTCGGAGACCAGGTCAAGGGAGGGGAGATGCATCTTGGACTTCATGAAGCAGGACATTTCATGAATATAGTGGAAGTGTCCGAATGTCAACTGGTCCATGAAGATTTTAATACTATCGTAAAAGAAACACTGAGATTCGTATTAGATCACGGTTACAGCCACTACAACAAGAAAAAACATGCCGGACTTTGCAGAAGCCTTGTCATAAGAAGAGGGGTAAGGACAAAGGAACTTGTTGTCAATATTATAACGACTTCCGAAGAGGCCTTTGATGAAGAAGGCTTTTCAGCAATGCTTCTTGGTCTGGATCTTGATAACAGAATAGTCGGAATACTGCACACGGTAAACGATGCACTTGCAGATGTAATAAAATGCGACGAACTCAGACTCATTTACGGCAGAGAATATTACGAAGAGGAAATAATGGGTCTTAAATTCAGGATAGGTCCATTCAGCTTTTTCCAGACCAATGTGGAAGCTGCTGAAAGGCTGTATATCGATGCAATATCCCTCATCGATGATCTGCAAGGTAAAACAGTTTATGATCTGTTCTGCGGGACAGGTACAATCACACAGGCGATGGCAAGAAAGGCAAAGAAAGCCATAGGTGTAGAGATCGTTGAAGAGGCTGTGGAAACAGCAAGAGAAAGTGCAAGGCTCAACGGCCTTGATAATTGCGAATTCATAGCTGAAGACGTTCTAACAGCTCTTTCGAAAATAGAAGATAAACCGGACGTTATCGTTGTGGATCCACCAAGAAGCGGTATAGTGCCCAAAGCCATGAAGCAGATACTTGATTACAGTGTTGATCAGATCGTCTACATATCCTGTAATCCTAAAACTATGGTAGTAAATCTTCGTTCTGCAATAGACAGCGGATACGTGATAAAAAGCATCAAAGCATATGATAACTTTCCCATGACTAAACATATAGAGACTATATGCTGCCTGTACCGTCATAAGGAATATTAAATCTGTGGCATATCAACCGAAAAGTTATATATACCTGATCATAATATACGGAGGAAAATGATTATGGGACTGTTTGATAAATATAAGAAAAAGAAAGAATCCGAGACCTTGATTGTTGAGAAAAAAATAGAGGAAATAGAAAAATATTTATCTAAGGAGAAACAGGTCCTTAAGGATCTGAAGGTAAACACCATCGGTAAAAACATCACATACATTCAGGGCAAGGTGTACTGTAAACTATGGGATAAAGAAATCGACGTAGACGTGTATGATGACGTTCCCCTTGACTATGTGGAAAAATGCGCCGATGCAATGAATTCCATGCCGGATAATCTTGTTGACGCTATCTGCAGGGCTGCAAAAAAATATTGTTTAGATTTTTTGGATGAAATCGGCGGTGCAGAAGAAAATGATATAGAGCTGACCGTTCCGGTAGACGAAAACACGCAGCCTATAGAGATGCTTAAATGCTTTGATGCCGGTACACTTTTAGTAGATCCTCCAATAGATCCGTCAAAAGCAGGATATCATCTTAGCGGTAATTGCGATTGGGAAGAAGAGCACGGCATAGAGATCGTTATACTTGACGATAAACTGGTATATCTGGGCGAATTCTCAGATGAGTCACCGTGGACAGATCATTCAAATCAGAGCTGGAACAGTGCAGCAAGCATCTATGAATAAAATTAATAGCGAGCATCCTGCTCGATATTTTCTATTCTTCGGTCTCTTTTATTTTCTCAACGTACAGTTTTTCGATTCGCCGGTCTTCTATATTCATGATCTTCACTTTGAGACCTTCGTCTTCGAATGTATCTCCGTCTTCGGGATAAGTCTCAAAATGTTCGAGAGCCCAGCCTCCGACGGTTTCGGATTCGGCTTCGAATTCATCTTCTTCAATATCGACTAGTTCACAGAATTCTGCTATAGCAAGGCCTCCGTCGACTACGAACTTAGTCTCTGAAAGTTCTTTGACATCTTCTTCAATGACGTCGGTCTCGTCCCAGATATCTCCGACGATCTCTTCCAGAATGTCTTCCATCGTAACGACACCGATAGTACCGCCGTATTCGTCACAAACTATGGCTAAATGTATCTGTGCCTCTCTGAGCTGGTCAAGAACTGATGTGAGCCTTGTAGCCTTGTATACGTAAAGCGGCTTCATAAGGAGACCCTCTATGTCTACGCTTTCGCTTTCCGTTCTTGCTTTGAGATAGTGGTTGGTATACAGGATACCGATGATATTATCGATATTGTCTCTGTATACAGGTATCCTTGAGCATCCGGATTCGAATATGATCTTTTCGTTTTCTTTTGGATCGTCGTCTATATCGATGCTTACGAGGTCAACTCTTGAAGTCATGACTTCGACGGCGGATACGTCAAGGAAGTCTATGGCAGCCTGTACGAGTTCCGACTGATCTTCATCGAGAACATCTTCGTCTTCTGCGGTCTCGATAATAGAGCTCAGTTCTTCTATGGCCTCGTCTATGGCATCGTCTTCGTCCACATCTTCATCTTCTGATTTGATATTTTTAGTGATCAGGTTGATGAGTACTACCGTGAGCTTGACCAGCGGGGTAAGTATTATTTCAAGGAAGCGGACAGGGTAGGCGAATGCCAGAGACATCTTGTTCGCTTTCTTTTTGGCTATTATCTTCGGTATGGTCTCTCCGAAGATGATTACTGA
>CAYUGP010000047.1:0-9681 GCA_964444315.1 uncultured Oscillospiraceae bacterium
TCGAGCAGGGGTTTGCAGATCTCTTCATACTCCGCCAGGCTGTATTCCTTTGATATCTGTTCTCCGCCTATGTTCACGCTCAGTTTGACACTGCTCTTTTCGGAAAAACTGCACTTGGCGGTCTCCGCAGCTTTGAGCACATCGCTCATGGCTTTGAGGTTGAGACTCTCAGGTGCCACTGCCGAGCTTTCCAGAAAATCCACAGCCAGAGCCTGGGTGAAATCTTCTCCTCCAAGAAAATTGTCCCCCGCTACTGCGTGGACTTCCATCACGTTGTCGAAAAACTCAAGTATGGATACGTCAAAAGTTCCTCCACCGAGATCGAATACCAGGCACCTTTCATCCCCCGTATCCTTTCCGACACCGTGAGCTATGGCAGCAGCCGTAGGCTCGTTTATGATGCGGCTCACTATGAGGCCGGCAAGTTCACCTGCTTCCTTTGTTGCTTTTCTCTGAAAGTCATTGAAATATGCCGGTACGCTTATGATGGCCTCCTCTACTTCGCAGCCGAGGAAAGCTTCGGCATCTTCCTTTAAGGAGCGCAGCACAAGGCTCGACAGTTCTTCCGCTTTGAACTGGCGGCCTCCGAGATCGAATACCCTGCTCGTTCCCATGCTTCTTTTGAAGACGCTTGCAGAACGCAGAGGATGCATATACGCATATTCCTTTGCGGTCTTTCCGACGAGGACCGTACCGTCTTCGTCTATGCTCACCACGGAAGGGGTAAGGTATTCTCCAAGCCTGTTCGGTATCATGACGACTTCACCGTCTTTGAAAACCGCAGCGAGGCTGTTAGTTGTTCCCAGATCTATCCCTATTATCATTTATCCAATCCTTTTGCTAAAAGATAATTCCTGAGTATGATGAAATCACCTTCATCGGGCCACTGCTTGGCGAAGTCCTCGCACATCTCGAGGGCAGTCTTGTACTTCCCTTCGATCACAGTGATCTCCGTTTCGAATATATCGGCATCCTTGCATGCAGGATACTTACAGTGTTCGCAAAGCGGAAGCTTTCTTGCTTCCTCAAGGATGTGCTTTGCTTCCTCCATCCTGCCCGTAAGGGCTAAAGCCCTGGCCTTTTTCGTCTCGTAAAGGGCTCTGTAGCGGTGGTTGGGGAGCTGCTCTTTTTCTAATGCCGTGAGGGCGTTCGATGCTGCTTCTTTCGCCTCATCCAATCTTCCTGCTTTGAACAAAGAGAAAGCGTAATTGCCGTAAACGGCGTGAGTCTCCCAGCCGTTCTTCAAAGCATCCTGTACCTTGCGGTGATTGATCCTCAGCTCCTGTGCAAGTTTCTTATCCGTAGATCCGAATATTATCTCGAGCTGATCCTTATCGTCCTGGTCCATGACGGAAAGCTTGTCCGTGAACCAGAGTTTTGCTTTAAGATTCTCTCCCTTCAGAACAAGTTTAAGGATATCTTTTCCCGACCAGTCCCTGATCTGATCTCTGTTAACTTTCCAGCGCTTCATGACCTTGTCCGCTTCATCCCAGAGTCCGAACTGAAGGCATATCTCGTGCATGTCCTTGTTGGCTTTTGCATAGCCGTACTTATCGAGAGCCGTCTTTATGGCATCAAGGGCTTCGTAAGGCCTTCTGAGCCTCCTATAGACCTGGGCAAGATGCGTGTAGTATCTTGACTGGTCACCGTCCTTGTCCTTTATGATATCTATGACCTTAAGAGACTGCTCAAGAGCCTCCTCATATCTTCCGAGAGCCTCATAGACCATGGACAGCCTGTAATAGCCGTCGAGAACATCCGGCTCCTGTTCCTGCTCTATGAGGAAATGCTTCATGGCATTTTCGTAATCATCCATGTAGAAATAGCACATTCCCACATAGAAGTGATTGTCTGCAGTATCTTCCGATGCCAGAAGCTTCTCATAATATCTGAGAGAATCTGCCGCCTTGTGATCGAGATCTGAATAATAGATCTCTGCGATCTGTCTCTCCACGTCCATGTTGTTCCTGCGCAGCTTTTCGAGCTCTTTGTATATTTCGAGGGACTCTTCCATTTTTCCCTCTTTTTTGAGTATCCAGGCTTTGTAATCCCTGCATTCGGAATCGTCGGGATCGAACTTCAGAGCCTTCTCAAGATAATCCAGTATCTCTTTCCTGGCCACTCTGTTTTCCTTGTCTGCAATAGCTGCAGTCAGATTGGCTATACGGTAGTATATATCCTTTTCGAAGCCGATGTATTCTCCCTTTTCGATCTGTTCGGCCACCTCCAGATATTTCGAAAGAGCTTCCTCCTGAGGACCGTCTTCTCTGTCGAAGAGCATGGCGCTGCAGGCCTTGACCACGGGGATATCTCCTGCATTGTTTTCCTCAAGGAATTTGAGGACTTCATGAGCCTCCTCAAATGCGCCGTTTCTTATGAGTATCCTCATCTTCAGCACATATGCACCCAGGTCGCTGCCGTCGTTGCTTATGGCTCTGTTTATGGCATCATAGGCATCTCTGTCACGCCTCAGTTCGAAATTGCATGTGGCATTGAGCATATATCCGTGATAGGCGGCGGGATTGAGATCTATGAGTTTTTTCGTATATACGAGAGCGTTCTCGTAGTCCTTCATGGCCATGTACACCTGAGCGATCTCGGTCAGTGTCTCTCCGTCTGCAGGGTTGAATTCCTCAGCCTCCTTGTATGCTTCAAGGGCTTCATTTTTTCTTCCCATCTCGTAAAGACAGGCAGCCCTTCTCGCCATCATTTCCTGAAGTCTCGATATCCTTCTGTCCGTTTCTTTTGTCCCGTCCGGTTTCAGTTCCCTTAAATAGGCGACCAGCTTTTCAAGGTGGGGAAGTGATTTCTCAGGCTGGTTCGTAGCAAGATAGGTCTGCCCGAGAAGATTGTTGTAATCGAAAACGTCAAGAGCTTCTTCCTTTATTTTTTCAGCGAGCTTCAGGCAGTCTTCGTTTCTGTCGTTTTGCAGATAACACCAGGCAAGATCCAGAAGGAGTTTGTCGTCTTCAGGCCTTTCCTCAAGCTCTTTTTCATATTTTGCTATGAGAGACTGGTTCCACTCTTTTCTGAGCTGTGCAAGTTCATAGAGCTGCTTTCTGTCTCCTCCCACTTCGGACATCATCTCGTGGATGATCTTTATACCTTCCTCGAATCTCTCCTGCTTTGCAAGGCTGTATGAAAGAAGCCTCTTGGCATGGTATTTGTCATCTTCGCATTCCAGTGCTTTGCGGCAGAACTCTTCACAGCTTTGCCACTCCTCACGTCCGTAATACTCTTCGGCCACTTCCATGAGAAGATATCCGTTCCCGGGATATTCCGCGCAGAGAGCCTTAAGCTCGTCCATTGGATCTCCCTGATCCGTGTTCATCTTCCATCTGAGCTTCATGGAATCGCCGTAGGGATGTGTCTCTGAAAGAGCATCCATCTCATCCATGACCGGGCCCATCTCCTTCCAGGGAGTGCGGCAGGCCTTGTTGAATACCCGTATATACTCATCGCAGTCCGCACCGTTCTTTCCGGGGACGAAAAGATTGTAGGGAAGTCTTTCACCCAGCTTGACTCCGTTGACCACTACGTAATCTATGAAATCCTTGGGATAATTTTCATACAGCTCTTCCACTCTGTCGAGGAACGAGAACTCCGAATCAAGATATATCCATATTTCCTGAGGGACATAGTATGAGGACATGAAGAATTCCAGCATGGCCTTCTCACAGTCAGCTCTTGTATCGAGAGCTACGCAGATATCTTCGGAAAGAAGGCTTTTCCATGCGGCAACGTCCTTTCTTTTGCTCATATCATCGTAGATGTCTTTGAGTTCTTTCTTCCAAAGGCCGAGAGGACTGTTGTCGTCTTCGGCAGGCTTCTCCTCCGCATCTGCCAGGCGCATGGCTTCCTCATAGCTCTCTCTAAGAGCCATGAACTCTTCCGGTTTATCCTCGGGATTCACCGATTTGAGCTTTTCTCTGTATGCGGCTGTTATTGCTTCCTTATCCTTTGTCTCTTCGATTCCAAGCAGTTTCCAGTTCATTGTTTTCCCCTAATATTATTTAATATCATACTCAAAATTTGCTCCGGAAGGCACAGCCATACCGGAGCCATTTGACATATTCAATTATACAACATATCGTATAGATTTCCAGTTCATATTCTGGACATCAGTCCGTTGAGAACCTGTTCTATGAGGAACAAACTTCCCTTTATACCCATGTGCGTCTTGGGCAGAAGATCCGTATATCCCATCCCGGGAAGGCCTATTTCTATACCGCAGAAATGCTTGTTTCTGATCATGAGTTCGGATATGACGTTTGCGTTGGAAAAGACCAGTTCCGCATCTTCTGCGCTGCTTTTTTTCATAGCCAGGTAATTCTGAAGGAAAGCCTCATAGGACCTTTCAAGGGTCTCTCCCCCGTCGACATAGAACAGTACCCCTTTGGGCTTACCGTAAGCCTGGTCTATCTCCCTTATCTTGTACCAGGCAAGAGCTCTTGCCTTTTCGCTTTCCTCCCTTAGGGCATCAAAACTGCAGCCAAGTATCCTGCATATATCGGAAAATGTCTTTTCAACTGCAGAAAAACCTATGGGAAGAGTCTCGCAGACATACATGGGCATGCCCAGCTCCTCTTTGAGATATTCAGCACAGGCAAGGCCGCCTTCGGGATAAACGACCACGTTAAGATCGGCTTCCGGCAGTTTCTTCAGTTCTTCGAAGGAACAGTCTGCGCACAGCGCAGCATTCACATCTATCCCGCACAGGGAAAACAGCCTCCTGAGTTCTTCCAGATCTCCCTGGATATTCCTCTGCCATATGGACATTCCGAGAAGGTTGACCTTTTTGTTCCCTTTTCCGGGCTTTTCAGTGCCGCTGCCTTTCCAAAGAGGCATGCCCACCTGCCTGAGCATAGCAAGCGATGCATCGCTGTAGCCCCTGTCAAAGCCCAGTGAATATCCTGAGGATTCCAGCATCACGACCCTTTTTCTGCCAAGCTTTTCCCTGGCCAGCTCCAGAAGATTGTCCCCTATGAGAGCAGCTCCCGGTGAATTCACTATGGCTATGATGTCAAAATCGATATTAGCCGATATATACTCCATGGCGCTTCCGACTTTGTCTCTAGTGCTGTAGACATAATCATAGCCATCAAGATAGGTGCAGGGCACCCTCTCCTGGCGGAAAAACCAGTCGTTGAGAGTATTGTAGTCCACAGGGTACTTCTCACCGTTTTCACCCTCCGGAAGATAAAGGACCGGTCTGATGCAGAGGTACTGGGAGGTGGTGCTGTGATAGAACCTGCATCCCATGGGACCGTTCAGGAGGACCACCGTATTCTTCATGCCCTCCATGGCAAATATCATCCCTGTTATGCTGTCAGGCGAAATACTTTTCAAAGAACTTTCTGTCATTTGTCCATTCACCTTCCTTCCTGTTTTCAAGCAGCTGAGCCCAGCGCTCAAGTACGTCGATGCCCGAGTAAAAACCCACCCTCTGTGTCATAGGCAGGCTGTCGACTATGTGATCGCCTTTTGGCACCGAATCAATATAGCCGGTTATTATGATATCGGGCCTGTACTTTTCTATGGCGTCATAGATCTCTCCTCGGGCCGTTATTTCATGGACGGCTTTGGCTCTGGCCGGGTCTGACGTCACCCTGATTTCCTGCCTCAGGTAGTTGAGGACTCCTATCCAGACGAACTCCATGCCGGCCTGCTCTGCTGTATCCGTGAGCCAGTCGATATCTGCGTTTATGGTAGTCATAAGGACCTTTTTCCCTGAGAGGACGGGCCTGAGCCTTTCTATCTCCTTTGCAAAGGACTCTTTCTCCTTTTCAAGCAAAGCATCCACAGCCGAATCTCCCCCGAAATATTCCTGGAGTTCTCTTAGGAATCTTTCCGTCGCAGCATATCCCACGGGAAGGCAGCTGCCGAAGAAGCGGCAGCCGTAATTGTCCTCGAGCCATGCTTTAAGCTTCATGTTGTCCGGACTTTCGTGGGAAAGTATATTAAGAGGAGCAGAGCGGAGTCCTCTGACTTCCTCTGCCGTGGCGTCCCCGAGGAAACGGCAGTTGATCGAAATGTCCATTCCTTTGAGCATCTCTTTCATGGTGCGGTAGTTGAGCTCTATATTGTTGCTCACTCCCGCCTCGCCTATTATGTTGACACATCTTGGCTTTTTAGCAGCATCCCTGTCTATAAGCCTTTCGGCCAGCTTATGAAGGCACATCTCTATACCGCTCATATAGTCTCCTGAGATGTCCCCGTCTGCAGGAATGACTATGACCGGGACCTCGGAAGTGGACATATCCTCTACGGAGATGACGTCGTCTCCTATGATGCCGCTGACACAGGATGATATGACGATCACTGCGCCTGGCTTTTTCGCTATTGCCGCAGCAACGCTTTCTCTTAATTTATCTATCCCTCCGAACACGGCATCGTGATCGTCCATGTTAGTCGATTCGAAATTAGGCGCTATGGCAGAAGGCATGAGTATGCCCCTGTTAAAGAGATTCCTCCTTCCGGGAGCGCTGATGTTCTGCCAGGTATAGAAAGAACATGACCGCGGTGAATGGGCTATGACTATAGCGTCGGTCAGATGTATGGCTGCAGTGGCGGCTCCGTTGAAAGCGCAGCCGTAAAGTGGCGGCCTAGATGCAGGCGGACTTGCAATTGCTGCAGCGCTTTCCCCTGCAGCTTCCTGCTCTTCATAAGGGCAATCGATGATGCTTACGGGAGCAGGTTTTTTCCTTCCTTTGCTTTCTTCTCCTGATTTTATACCGAGAACGCATTCCTCGAGCTCATCGTCTTCAAGGGGTTTTGCCTCATAAAGCTGCAGCCCTTTTATGATATTATCCGCAAGTTCTAAGAACACATCCCTTTCTCTTCCCGGGATCCCCATTTCCATGACCGTCCTTTTCTCTTCTTCAGCCCTGGAGAAAAGGTCGCTTCTGGGCACAACGGCACATATGGGAAGGCTCACGGCCTTTGCAAAGCGCTCCACACGCTCTTCTTCACCTGCTACCATTCGCCTGTTGAATATGATCCCGGCCACTCGCCTGTGTTTATCGCCGTCGTAATTCCTTATGCCTCTCAGTATGTTGTTTGCAGCATAAAGAGCCATGAACTCCCCGCTTGTCACAAGGAAGATGGCATCTGCATATTCTCTTCGTATGGGTACGGCAAAACCGCCGCATACAACATCGCCGAGAACGTCGTAGTTGATGATGTCATAGCTGTCTTTCACTTTCTTTTTCTCGAGGAAATCGAAAGCAGAGATTATGCCTCGTCCTGCGCATCCTATTCCGGGTTTGGGACCTCCTGCTTCTATGCAGCCTACATCCAAATATCCATTCCCGAGGACATGCTCAAGAACAGCCTCCTCTCCGGCACTGTCTCTGAGGTAGTCCAGGACCGTGGGCAGTACCTCGCCTCTCATCAGCAACCTGGTGGAATCGTGTTTCGGATCGCAACCTATCTGAAGCACCCTGCTGCCCTTCAGAGCGAGGGCTGCGGAGAGATTGGCGCAGACAGTAGATTTCCCTATGCCGCCCTTTCCGTAAAGGGCGATCTCAAGAGTCTTTCCGTTCATGGTGTTTAACTGATCTCCGTTCTAAAAAACAGAGCCGTCATCTCTGAGATGGCGACTCCATATTAATATATCCTGATTTTTGCTTACTCGAACAAAGTCGCATCCGTGTGAGGAATGAAGCAGGCTGCCGAGAATTCGTCCATATATCCGGGCTCTGTGGAAAGCTCGATATATGTCATGTTGTGCGCTATCTCGAACACCTTGTCAGTGGCTTCATCCGAAATGAGCATTGCGCATGCGCCGGTGATGGAAGAGTTTCCGATATAGCTGTATCTTGAGATATCAGCTTTCGGGAGCATACCTATGCACATGGCGTTCTCCATGTCGATACCGGAACCTATACCTCCCGCAAGTATGACCTTGTCTATATCTTGGACGTGCATGTCCACAGAATGGACAAGGGTCCTGACAGCGGAGAATATGGCTCCTTTAGCTCTTATGAAGTTGTCTATATCAGATTCCGAGATATATATATCACGGCCCGTAGCTGACTCTTCTGCATAGAAGAGGACGTATTCCTTGTCTCCGTATCCGTCGTCTCTTATGCGCTTGTCTTCTCTTATGAACTTGCCTTTGGCATCGATGGCTCCGACTTTGTAAAGCTCTGCTATGACGTCTATGAGGCCGGAACCGCACATGCCTGCAGGTCTTCCCTTCTGCACCGTCGTTACAAGGGGCATGAGGGTCTGCTTATGTATAACGCATGAATCTATGGCGCCTCTTGTGGCTCTCATTCCGCAGGAGATGTCTCCTCCCTCAAAGGCAGGACCTGCAGAACAGGCACAGGTGAGCATATAGTCCCTGTTGCCGAACACAAGCTCTCCGTTGGTACCAAGGTCTATGAAGAGATGCATGTCATCGCTGTCCCATAGAAGTGCAGGAAGCACGCCTGCAGTTATGTCTCCGCCCACATAGGAACCCACGTTGGGACAGAGTATGACTTTCGCATCCGGGTTGATGGGGAAGCGCAGTTCAGATGCTTTGATGGGCTCATGGTCTAAGAATTCCGGTTCGAAGGGCATGAGCCTGATGCTGTCTCCGTTGGCCTTCACAAGAAGATGTTCCATGGTGGTGTTTCCTGCAATGACCACTCTCGTGACTTCCATCGGATCTACGTTGGCGTCTTTTATGACGTTATTGAACAGCGGGATAAGGGTCTCCTCGATGACTGCGTGCTGGAGCCTTTCTTTTCCGCCGGGACGTCCCTGCTGTATTATCCTGTTTATGACATCTGCTCCGTAACGGATCTGCCCGTTGCCGAGGTGGGATCTTGAAAGGACATGACCTTTTTCAAGGTCCAGAAGAGCTACCGCGTTGGTCGTCGTCCCTATATCGACGGCGATGCCGTACCCTTTTTCCTTTACGCCTCTGCTTATGCCGTGGCTGAACACCTCATCTATACGCTCATTGTATTTCTGAAGTTCCGCAGGAGTACTGAGAGATGCCGTAAGTATGCCGCTGATGAAATCAGATGCAGATGAGGGTACGAAAAGCGTAACGTCCGCTTCCACGGTGGACTGGCATGCAAGGCGCCAATTATCATCATACTCTTCATCAGACAATTTGCTGTTTGTCTTATCATATGCGACGGAACCCGACATTATACGCATCTTGCACTTGCCGCAGGTACCGTTTCCTCCGCAGGGAACGTCGATGTTGACGCCGGCTTTCTGGGCTATTTCGAGAATGTTTTCTCCCGGTTCGGCGTGATATTTAACGTCTCCGCCGTCCTGGATCCTGAATATTACGGTGTATAACATAAATGACTCCTGAATAGAAAAAAATAGTTCGCGGGGACATTGCCCCACGAACTTTTTTATCTTTTACGGATTGTCTATGCTATTGTTAATTCTTTGCATTTAGAGACTTGCTTTTGTTAAATCCTACATGAGCGGTTCAAGACCGAGAACCGGGTGGTTCTTCTCCTGAAGGAATGCCATGAGAGCATCGGCGTCTTCCGCTATGGTCTCATCTGCGATCATATCGGTGTAGTTATCGATACCGAGAACTTCCTTTGCGGTCTTGTTGAGTCTCTCTGCCACGTCGTCCTTGAGTTCCTTAGGCATCCAGACTATCCTTGCGATACCGCCTTCAGCATAAGCGAACTTCTTGGAGGAGATGAAGTGTCTGCCGTG
>CAYUGP010000048.1:0-9613 GCA_964444315.1 uncultured Oscillospiraceae bacterium
GACGGCATCAAAGCAGCATTAAGAATATTGGAGAAATGAAAAAGGAACCTTAATTAAAGGCTCCTTTGATATAGCTTTTTAGGCTTCTGCAGTTTCTTCCTTTTTCTTCGGGTCTGTACATAGGAGCACCATGGTAAGGATAGCAAGGGCTCCTGCAAGGAATGAGAACAGACCGTGATAGTCGGCATTCATATCAAGAAGCGCAGGAATATGCAGGGCTGCGATAAATACGCCCGTACAGCAGAAGAATGTGAGCAGGGTCCTCTTTGTAAGCAGCTCCCTAAGCGGCGTGTCCGGGAACATGATCTTAAGACACAGGCACAGTATTCCGAAGAAAACTGCGATTATGAATACATAGGTCAGAAGTTTCCCTATAAGCGGCGTAAGAAGCAGGGAGATGAGGTGCCCGATGAGCCACATGGGCACAGAAAGCAGAGACCACTTTTTAGATCTTGCCCTTTGATATTTGTTCTTTTCCATTTCCTCGAGGATTATATCCGAGCTGCTGGGCATTTCGACCACGTATTCGATGGCAGGCTTTGAACCGAAACTTTCATTCTCGATCCTCGCGGCTTCTTCATCTGCAGTCATGCCTGCAAGGAAAGTAGTTGCCGCTGCAAGACCTACGATAAGTACGGTGGATATGATCTTCTTGAGGAGCCTGGGGCTTCCGCTGTCTGTATTATATGTATTGCTTTGTATTCGTTTTCTTTTCATAATATTACCCGTTTCCCTTTTCAAGGGTATTTTACTACATTTGGACCTAAAGATACACTTTATTTTTCTTCTTTCAGAACCATTGTTCTTTGGAAGACTTCTCTGCATATGGTATAATATATAGTTAAGAGAATCATATTTTAAAGGATACGAAAATGTACGATCTTCTTGTTATAGGAGCCGGCGCATCCGGTCTCCTGGCTGCGGCACTGTCTGCCGGTGAGGGGCTCAGGACCGCGGTCCTTGAGAGAAACAATATACCTGCAAAAAAGATATATGCTACGGGCAACGGGCACTGTAACTACCTCAACGCTGCATCCGAAGGATTCAACGAGAGCTACAGGGTGCTGGAGAGCATAGGCATATCAGGGGTCAGCGATGACGAAGGGCGCTACTATCCAAGGAGCAGGGAAGCATCCTCCGTAGCAGAGGCTCTTGTCTTTGCGGCTGAAAACAGCGGAGCACAGATCATATGCGACTGCCACATCACCGATGTGGTGAAGACGGAAAACGGATTCAAAGTCGTGAGCAAGGACGGCAGGAGGTTCGAGTCTTCAAAACTCCTGATCGCCACGGGCGGAAAGGCCGGCATACAGTTCGGATGCTACGGGGAAGGCTACAGATGGGCCCAGTATCTTGGACACAGTCTTGTCAAACCCATCCCGGCATTAGTGCCTGTTGAGTGCGAAGAGGACATAAGTGTGCTTCATGGGGTAAGGGTAAGAGGCCGCGTTTCCCTATACCAAAACGGTGAACTCATGGGAGAAGACTCAGGAGAGATACAGTTCACAAAGGATTCCGTATCCGGTATTTGCGTAATGGATCTGAGCAGGGAAGTAAGGCTCGGAGAAGGAAAGCAGTACTGCCTTTCTGTGGATCTTTTCCCTGAGCTTTCGGAGAAAGAGCTTCTGGATCTGTATATGAGCCGCGAGAAACTGCTGGGGCACGGCTTTAAGGGCCTCGTGCCTGAAAAGATGAAAGAATACATAGACTTCCGGGTATCTAAGGAGCCTGCCGGGGCTGATGCTTATATAAGAGCTGCAAAGGACCTCAGGTTCACCCTGAAAGGTACAAAGGGCTGGGCTGATGCCCAGGTAACTTCGGGAGGAATCCCTTTAAGTGAGATCGATCCAAAGACCATGGGATCTAAAATAGTCGAAGGCTTGTTTTTCGCAGGAGAGATCATAGATTACGACGGTCCCTGCGGAGGATACAATCTCGGTAATGCCTGGAGGACGGCAATTGCCGCTGCAAAGGGCATAAAAGCAACAAAGTGATGGATTGGACTGAAAGACAAAAAGAAGCCATATATGACAGAGGTAACAGCCTTCTCGTTTCCGCTGCTGCGGGATCGGGGAAGACCGCTGTTTTAGTGGAAAGGATAAAGACGCTCCTTACTGAAAGCGGGGAAAGCCTTGACCGCATGCTCATAGTCACTTTCACCAAAGCTGCTGCTGCAGAGATGAGGGAGAGGCTTAGGAAGAAACTTGGGGAGGCTTTGGCAGAGGCCGAAGACGAGAAGGAAAGGAAGCATATAAAGAGGCAGCTTTCGCTCATAGGCACAGCTGACATCTGCACCTTCGACAGTTTCGCCCAGAAGATAGTCCGCAGCTATTACTATATCACGGGCATAGATCCCGGGCTCAAGGTATGCGACAACTACAGAAGCGCAATACTCAAGGACGAGGCCATGGACGAGCTCTTTACTGCAGCCTATGCCGGGAAGGATCCTTCCTTTACAGCTTTCCTTGACCGTTATTCAAATGCGAGGACGGACAGGAATGCCAGGGAGCTCATACTCAAACTTTATGAATACACAGACACGCTTCCGGATCCCGATGCTTTTCTTGAAGATCCGGAGTTTTCTCCCGAAAGGCTGATAAGCCTTGCCGGAGAGTTTGCTATGTCTTCGCTTAAGAGATCCTTATCCTATGCCAAGCTTTTAAAAGATCTCTTTGAGATGCATGAGATGCCTAAGTGCCTGCTCATAGCTCAGACTGTCTTCTCGGATCTGGACAGCATGACAGCGCAGATAGAAGGCGGATATGCTGAGGAAGCAATGGAGAGGATGTGCTCATACAGATTCCCGACCCTTGCTGCAGGATCCAAGGAGGAGAAGGAAAAGAAAAAAGAGCTGGATGATACGGTCAAGGCCTATTGGGATAAAGGGGCAAAGGCTTCGCTTAAGGATTTCAGCGATGCATATGAAGGGATCTCTCTCTCCCGCCTCGAGGATGAGAAGGAGAGGATAAGAGAATATGTTAAGGAACTTTGCTTCCTGACTAAGGAGTTTTCTGCAAAATACGGAGAAAAGAAGAGAAAAGACGGACTCATGGATTTCTCTGACGGAGAGCATTTTGCATATGAAATACTTAAAAATGACGAAGTAAGAAACGAATGCCGTGAAAAATACCGCCACATTTTCGTTGACGAGTACCAGGATTGCAACCCGGTACAGGAAGGTCTCATAGAGAGCATCTCATCGGGAAACAACGTATTCACTGTCGGTGATGTCAAGCAGAGCATCTACAGGTTCAGGCATGCTGAGCCGGGACTTTTCCTTGCCAGGTACAATGAGTACAGGAAGGGGAAAGAGGATTGCAAGGCGCTTGACCTCAGCAGCAATTTCAGGAGCAGTCCTCTTGTCATAGATTTTGTCAACAGGCTTTTTTCGAATCTCATGACAGAGGAGAACTGCGGTATGAGCTACGGCGAAGACGCAGCCCTCAAAGAGGGGATGCCCTATGCCGGCACTCCTGATACCCTGTATGAGCCTGAACTTTATCTTGTGGACACACAGATAGATGATGATATGGATCCCGAGATCTCAGATCTTAAAAACACCGAGCTTGAAGCGCTCAATGCTGCTGAAGTCATAAAGAAGTATCATGACGGCAGATATATGATATATGATGGCGGAGAAAAAAAGCCTATTGAGTACAGAGATATGGTCATACTCCTGCGCTCGGCAAAGGTTAAGGCAGAGATATATTACGATATACTTACGAAAGCCGGTGTTCCGGTGCATCTTGACAGGAGCGAAGGATATTTCGATACTCCTGAGATACAGATACTTGTGAACCTCCTGAGAGTCATAGACAACCCAAGGCAGGACGTTCCTCTGATTTCCGTCCTCTATTTCCCGTCTTTCGGATTCAGCGCCGAAGAGTTAGCAAGGATAAGGATAGAGGCAAGATCTGCAGAGCAGAGAAAGCAGAGCTTTTACGATGCTTTCATATATGTGAGCAAAAAGGAGGGAGAAGAGCTTTCTCTAAAATGCAGGAAGGCTCTCGAGCGCCTCGATGCATGGAGGATAAAGGCATCTGCACTTCCTTTGGCAGATTTCCTCTGGGAGCTTCTTTCGGAAAGCGGCATATATGTATTTGCTTCGGGACTTTCTTCCGGAGAGCAGCGGGCAGCCAACCTCACTGCTCTTGTGGATAAGGCGGCAGAGTTTGAAAAAACGAGTTCCGGAGGTATCTTCGCTTTCATCTCATATATCGATGTCATATCAGATGAGAAGTCCAGGATCAATACCGGTCAGAGCTCTATAGCATCTGAGGAAGATGATGTGGTACGTATCATGACCGTCCATAAGAGCAAGGGCCTTGAGTTCCCCTTCGTCCTGTTCGCTTCGTGCGGAGGGCGCATGGCGGGTGGAAGAGACAGTCTGAGGGCAGCCTTCCATAAAGACCTTGGTACATCGATGGTAATAGCGAATCCTGATACATATACATACACCAGGCCTTTATCATACAGGCTCATAGAAGCGCAGAAGAGAAAAGAAGAGCTGGCAGAAGAGATCAGGATACTCTACGTGGCCGTAACGAGGGCAAGAGACGTGTTCCTTATGTCAGCCTCTGATAAAGATGCCCGGGCAATGGAAGAAAAAAGGGAAGTCTTCAGGATAAAAGGTGCAGACTGCAGCAATTTCGCCCAGATGTCCCTGCCTGCATTCCGTGAAGATAAAGTCAAAATAAAGGAAAGAGGCGACTTCTCCGCAGCTTTGCTTGATTCTGCTTCGGAATACGGGATCAGGCTGAAGGAAGCATTGGGAAAGGGTTTTGAGATAGACCGATCTAAACTTTCCGTAGCAGAAGATGAGATCAGGAGAAGGCTCAGCTTTGACTATTCTCCGGCAGAAGCAGAAAGGGAAAAGAAAAAGTTTTCCGTTTCGGAACTTGCAGCCTCTCAAAGAGAAAAGTCCGGCACTATCTATGCTGCTGAAGAAAAGGATATGCCTGTCCCTGCTTTCCTTTCCGGAAAGCAGAAGCTTTCTGCAGCTGCTGTGGGCACTGCATATCACAAGATCATGGAGCACATACCCTTTGGATGCGAATATGAAGACGAAGGGAAAGTGCATGAGTATATGGATCGGCTTCTTGAAAAAGGCATACTCAGCGAGGATGAGTATCTTTCGGTAAAGCCGGACCGCATAGCAGGCTTTTTCAGATCCACTGTCGGGAAAAGGGTATGCAATGCGGATGTGCTGAAAAAGGAGACGCCTTTTGTCATGAAGCACATTCTGGACGGGCGCACGGTCCTTGTTCAGGGAACCATAGACTGCTGGTTCGAGGAAGAGGGAAAGATATATCTTCTCGATTACAAGAGCAGCTATGTGGATCTTAAGGACAGAGAAAAAGAGCTCGCACGGCTGGAGGATGAGTACAAACCTCAGCTTAAGCTGTACAGGGAAGCCCTGGAGACTGTATCGGGGAAAAAGGTCGAGGATTCCTATCTGTATCTTTTCGCTTCAGGAGACTGCATTTCGATTTAAGGGGATAAGGATGGAAGAATATTTACAAAAACTAAACCCTCAGCAATATGAGGCTGCCACTACTACGGACGGTGCTCTCCTCATACTTGCCGGAGCAGGATCGGGGAAAACAGGCACTATGACTCACCGCATAGCCTATCTCATAAAGTCGCTTGATGTATCGCCCTATTCCATACTGGCCGTTACCTTTACCAACAAGGCTGCCAGAGAGATGAGGGAGAGAGTGGAGGACCTGGTGGGAAGTATACCGGGAATGTGGATCCTGACTTTCCACGGCATGTGCCTCCGAATACTCAGGCAATATGCAGACAGGCTGGGCTTCAGCCGCTCCTTTGTCATTTACGATCCTGTGGATCAGAAAGCTCTGGTGAAGTCCATAGTAAAGGATTTCGAATATGACGAAAAGGTGTTTACGCCCGCTTATGTTCTTGAGGTCATCTCCGACAGCAAGGAAAAGCGCATAAGTCCCGAATCCTTCAGAAACAATATAAACATGAGCTTCGGAAACAGGGAAAGACAAAGCTGCCTGGCTTCTCTTTACGAGAAATATCAGGAGACCATGCGGAAAAACGACGCCATGGATTTTGACGACTTGATACTGAACACGGTAAAACTCTTCGAAGAGCATCCGGATGTTCTTAAGATATATCAGGAAAGATTCCGTTACATTATGGTCGATGAGTATCAGGATACTAACCTTCTTCAGTATGAGCTCATGCATCTTCTTGCCAAGGTCCACGGAAATATATGCGTCGTTGGAGATGACGATCAATGCATATACGAGTGGAGAGGCGCGGACATAAGAAACATTTTGGAGTTCGAAAAAGATTTTCCTGGAGCCAAAGTCATCAAGCTTGAACAGAACTACAGATCTACAGGCAATATCATAGAAGGCGCTCACAGCGTGATCTCTAAAAACAAGGGAAGGAAGGACAAGAAATTATGGACCTCCGCTCCCATGGGAGAAAAGATCGAGTACCACAGATGCGAAGATGACAGGGAAGAGGCAAGGTATACAGGAGCCAAGATAAAAGAGCTCATGAGAAAGGATCCCGGCCTTCGCTACTCGGATTTCGCCGTACTCTACAGGACCAACGTCCAGTCGAGGCGTTTTGAGGAAAGTTTTACAGCCTCGGGGATACCGTATCAGGTCCTTTCCGGCATGAGGTACTACGACAGAAAAGAGATCAAGGATATGATCTCATATATGAGACTGGTGGCAGACCCCAGAGACGACGTATCTCTTGACAGGGTAATAAACGAGCCCAAAAGAGGTATAGGAGACAGTTCTGTCAAAAAGATAAGATCCTATGCTTCCGTCATGGGTATATCATTCCTCGAAGCTCTGGCAGATCCCGATGTCCTTGGCGGTCTGCCGGTAAAAGCCGCAAGGGCTGCAAAGGAGCTTTACGAAGTCTTGAATGCACTTCATCTGGAAAAAGACAACATGAGCGTTGCCGATATGTACGATGAGCTTCTGGTCAAGACCGGTTATCTTCCGGCTCTTGAGGAGATGCGTACGGTGGAAGCGGACGGCAGGATAGAGAACCTTCTGGAGTTCAAATCCGTCATAGCGGAAAAAGAAAAGGAACTTCTTGAGGGAGAAAGTCTTACCCTTGATAATTTCATGGAAAGCCTTACTCTCGTGTCCGATGTTGACAACCACGACCCGGATCAGGATGCGGTGGTCATGATGACCCTTCATTCGGCAAAGGGCCTTGAGTTCCCGGTCGTCTTCATGCCGGGTATGGAGACCGGTCTTTTTCCTTCCTACAGGACCATAGATAAAGGTGACGACCTTGAGGAAGAGCGGAGGCTCTGCTATGTGGGCATGACCAGGGCAAAGGACAGGCTGTTCCTCACCTCTGCCGAGATGAGGATGCTCTACGGAAAGCTCGATTATGCTGTGGAGTCAAAGTTCCTCAGGGAAATAGATAAAAAGTATCTCACAGGCGATGCTTTCTACGAGAAAAAGAGCAGGTATTCCTCTTATGACAGATACGATACGGAAAGCAGCTACTCCTACGGACCCTATGTATCGCCCATAGCCTCTGCTACTGCAGTTAGGGAAAAGAGCAGGGAGATATCCAAGAAAGCGACCCTTGCCGGTGTTGATCTTTCCCCGGGAGATAAAGTGGAGCACGACAAATTCGGTGAAGGGACGGTCATCAGTTCTTCAGGCAATGTGGTGACAGTGATCTTCGAGAGCGTAGGTACGAAAAAGCTTGCAAAGGACCTGGCACCTCTTAAGAAGATCTGATAAGCCTAAATATATATATTCGATCAGGTTGGTATAAAAAATGGAAGATCCGAAAAAAAGAATGGAAGAGCTATATGCTCTTATCGAGTATCACAGCAACCGCTACTATAACGATGACGATCCGGAGATCTCTGATTTCGAGTATGACGCTCTGACAAGAGAACTCAGGCAGCTCGAAAAAGAATATCCAATGTTCGCGAAAGATGACTCCCTTGTCACGAAAAAAGTCGGCGGTACGGCTAAGAGGGAATTCAGAAAAGTACAGCACGACGTTCCTGTCATATCCCTTCAGGACGTCTTCAGCAAAGAAGAGGTGATATCCTTTGCCGAGGGCATCCTTTCACGTTATCCCGATACGGTTTTCACCGTTGAAAAGAAGATAGACGGGCTAACCCTTGTGCTGAGATACAGAAACGGAAAGCTGGAGGATGCCATAACCAGAGGTGACGGGAGTATAGGGGAGAGCGTTTACGAAAATGCTCTGGTAATAGACGCCATACCCAAAAGCCTTCCCATAGATCTGCCCTATCTGGAGGTAAGAGGCGAGTGCTACATGGACAGTGCCCATTTCGAAGCGGCTAACAAAAAGCAGGAGGAGAGCGGAGGCAAGGTCTATCAAAACAGAAGGAATTTTGCTGCAGGTACCTTAAGGCAGCTCGATCCCGCTGTAGTGAAGGAAAGGGGCCTGGATATATTCATCTTCAACCTGGAGCTTTGCGAAGGACGGGAGTTCAGCTCACATTACGAGACACTGCAGTGGCTTGCTTCTTTGGGTTTTCATGTTCTTGAGGAGCCTATACTCGCGAGGACTCCTGAAGAGATATGGAAGGGTATAGAGCACATAGGTGACATTCGTTACAAACTTGACTACGGCCTTGACGGCGCCGTGGTCAAAGTCGACAGCCTCTCAAGAAGAAGGGAACTTGGTATGACATCCAAAGTCCCCAGATGGGCGGTGGCATACAAGTATCCTCCTGAAGAGAAGGAAACGGAGGTCGAGGATATAGTCGTGCAGGTTGGAAGGACCGGCAGACTTACTCCACTTGCAGTGCTCAGTCCCATACGCCTTGCAGAGACTACAGTCAGCAGAGCCACACTCCACAACGGAGACTTCATAAAGGAAAAGGGAATACGCATCGGCGACAGGGTAATTGTGAGAAAGGCAGGGGATATCATCCCTGAGGTGGTGGAAGTATCCAGGCATCTCGGAGAGAAAGTATTTGAAATGCCTGAGCGCTGCCCCGTATGCGGGGCCCCCGTGGAACACGAGCAGGACGGTCCTCACATGCGCTGCACCGGAACTTCATGCCTTGCCAAGGATTCAAGGTCCATGGCCTACTTCATCTCAAAGGATGCCATGAACATGGAGGGCTTCGGTCCGTCGGCCATAGAGGCTCTCATTTCAGAAGGATACATAAGGAGCATCGCCGATATATATGAGCTGAAGGATCACAGGGAAAAGCTCATCGAGGACGGAACCGTGGGTAAGGAAAAGAGCGTTGACAACATTCTCGCTGCCATAGAAAAGTCGAAGGATAACGACATAGACAGGCTCATCACAGGCCTCGGCATAAGGAATGTCGGAAAGCAGTCAGCTAAGGTGCTGGCAGGGAAATATCCCGATATATACGCTCTTATGGATGCAGGCGAGGAAGAACTTATGACGCTGCCTGATTTCGGATCCGTAGTGGCATCTGATATAGCCGGATTCTTCAAAGATGAGAAGAACAGGGAGTGCATAAGAAGGCTTGCCGAGGCAGGCGTCAATATGAAGTCAAAAGCCGCGTCAAAGAAGGTAGACGACAGGTTTGCAGGCAAGACCTTCGTCCTTACGGGGACTCTTCCGTCCATGACAAGAG
>CAYUGP010000049.1:0-9552 GCA_964444315.1 uncultured Oscillospiraceae bacterium
TGGCAAAACAGCATTTCTCTATTTACTCCTACCCAAGCGGCCGAAGTAAACAATGGGCTTTGAGAGCGATCGCAGAGCCTGCCGTTTTTTGCAAAGGGAAGGTATGCTCATGTGTGCTTTTATTCGTTTGCATAACAAAAAAGGAGAAAAAAATGAGAATTGTAAGAGTCAACATGACAGACGCCTCGATCGTTGAGAAAGAGTTCGTTCAGTCGGAATGGGGATTCTATGGCGGCAGAGGCCTCATAGATGCAATGATCACCGACAAGGAACTGGACCCGAAATGCGATCCTCTTGGACCGGATAATATCCTGTCCATTGCAACAGGTCTTTTTGCCGGTACTATGATGACTTCGGCCGGAAGAGTATCTGTAAGTGCAAAGAGCCCGCTCACCCATACTATTGCCGAATCCAATGCAGGCGGAATAATGGGAAAGTGGCTTGACGAACAGCAGATCAAGATCATTTCCTTCTTCGGACAGGCTCCGGAAGGAAAGCTCTATTATCTTCACGTAGATCCCAACGGAAAGATCACCCTTGAAGACGCATCATGGCTTTCCATGAAGCTCAACTATGATGTAAGTGCACTCCTCAGAGAGAAATACGGCAACGACGTCGCTATCGCATCCATAGGACCTGCGGGCGAAAGAAAAGGACTTGTAGCCAACGTTATGATGTCCGAATACAAATCCGGATATATGTGCAGAGCCGCTGCAAGAGGCGGAATGGGCGCAGTCCTCGGAAGCAAAGGTGTAAAAGCCATAGTCGTCGAAAAGTCAAACAAGCCCTACAAACCGGTACTTCCTGCAGAAACAGCTGAAGAATTCAAAGAAGCATGCAAGATCTGCGCAAAGGCCGTAGTTACCAATCCTATGACCGGCGGTCTTCAGAGAAAGTACGGTTCCGTCTACGGAGCCACAGCAGTTGCCCAGATGGGCGCTCTGCCTGTTAACAACTTCAGAGGCAAGAAGGTAGATGTCGGTGTCTACGTGGCTGACTCCTGGTACAACACCCTTATAGAGCGCGGCGGTCATGGCACTATCCCGTGCCAGCCCGGATGTGTATGCTGCTGCTCTAATGAAGTACATGATGAAGACGGCAATTATCTTACCGCAGGTATCGAGTACGATACGGTCGCTCTTATGGGACCGAACCAGGGCATTTACGATATTACCTACGTAACGTCTGCAGACCGCTTCTGCGATGACTACGGCATCGATACTATCGATACAGGATGCGCAATAGGCGTTGCCATGGACGAGGGCGTAATAAACTTCGGAGATGCCGATGCCGCTCTCAAATTCCTCAAGCGCGCTGCAGATCCCGACGATCCTTACGGACAGGTACTTATCAACGGTTGCCAGGCAATGGGTGAATATCTCCACGCAAAGAGGATCCCGACAGGTAAGAGACGTGGACTGCCCGCATATGACCCGCGTGTACTCCCGAACTACGGTATGACATACGAAAGAGCAACAGACGGTGCGGACCACACCGCAGCAGCCGCTTTCCTCAGCCGTACGGATCTCTGTCCTGAAGATCAGGCAGACGTTTCCCATGCAAACAGTGCGGCATGCGACAACTTCGAGCTGTGCCTCTTCTGCTGGGGATCGATGCTGTTCAATCCCGATGCGCTTAATGCAGTCGGAAGAGCTGCCGGAGATATCCTCGGTATATCCGGTATGGACGCAAGTCTTTGCCAGAAGATCGGAAGAGAGATCCTCTACATGGAACATAAGTTCAATGACAGAGCAGGATTCACTCTCGCTGACGACAAGATCGCAGATTTCTTCTATACGGAGCCGGCAGAGAACGGCCAGGTATACAAGAGCCCGTTTACTAAGTCCTACGTAGAGCTTGCTGACGAAAGAGCAGCTGCAGCAAAGGAACAGTAGTGATGAAAAAACAGTATATTACAGTCAACGGCGAACAAAGGGAAATGCCGGAAAGCAGACTTCTCAAAGACGTGGTAGCTCTTTACGGCGTCGGAATTGAGAACGATCTGTACATGGCAAAAGTGAACGGCAAGATCATTCACAGCGTTATTGACGGTACTGATACTGTGATAGATCCCGGTGACAAAATAGAGCTTTTCGCTCTGGTCGTCGGGGGATAATAAAGGTTATGACCGGCCTGCCGGGTTTTCCTTAAGGTCGGTTGCAATTATATATTTTTTTAACTTCAAAAAAGGAGAAAAAAATGGCTAATGAAAAAAATCAGGCGATGAAACCGTCGCTGAAGAACTCCACCATTTACCTCTATGGTATAGGTGAGTTCGGGTATAACTTCGTTTATACCTTTTACTCCTACTACGTAATGACATCTCTGATGAATTACGTAGGTGTAAGCGCAGCAGTCGCCGCAGCTCTCTATTCTGCACTGTCCTGGGTCAAGTTCTTTGCAATGCCCGTAGCAGGTGGAATCGTAGAAGCAGTAAACTTCAAAAAAGGTAAATACAGAAAACTCTGTATCGGCGGTGCAGTATTCATGGCAGCCGGCATCACAATGGAAATGATGCACTTCTCCGACAACCCGACAACAGCTGCGGTCATCTTCATGATCGTATCTATAATCGGATGGGTCGGATACGGCGTTATGTACACAGCTTACAGAACACTCATGGTTCCTATGTGCAAGGCTCCTGCAGATGCAGTTGCTCTTTCAACAGCATCCAACCAGGTCGGTTCCATCGCTCGTATCATCTACAGCCCGATGGCAATGGCATTCATGGGAATGGCTGCAGGTATGGCAGCTGCATGGGCAGGATATGCTCTTACCGGCGCTATCTTCGGCGTGATCATGATCGTTTGTATGATCATCGTAGGCGTTGTTACCAAGCCCTATGAAGATGCACTCGAAGGAAAGCTTGCAGGAATGCCCAAGCAGAAGGTCACAGGAAAGGATATCGCAAACACACTTTCCAACAAGCCTATGCTCATCTTCGTTCTCACAATGATGTTCAGAGGATCCGTTCTTACCATCGTTACAACACTTCTGGTAACCTACCTCACCTATGTTGTAGGAGCTTCCCAGAGCGTCATCATGATGTACATGATGATCACCTACTTCGTACAGTTCGTAGGCGCTTCCGTAGTACGCTGGGCAACGAACAAGTGGGGAAGAAAGCAGATCTTCATCATCTCCACTCTCATCTCCGTGATCTTCATCGTAGGAGTAAAGTTCGTCGGTTCCAACACCACGGCTATCATCGTACTCATGTCCGCATTCCAGTTCTGCGGTATCTTCGTAAACGCTCTCATTCCTGTATTCATGAATGACGTCGGCGAATACATCGAGATCACCAAGGGACAGGCTGCAAAGGGCTTCGTACAGTCCATCGGCGGATCCGCACTCATGCTCTCCGCTATCGTAGGATCCATGGTAGCAGGTATCGGTCTTGCAATGACCGGATACACGGCAGCAGGTGCAGCAGCAGGACTTACCGATACTGTAAAGACAGCTATCACGAACCTGTTCGCATACGGCCCGTCCGTCATGTCCATAGTTTCCTGCCTCATCTTCCTCGCATATCCTCTCACAGAAAAGAAGATGGCAGAGCTTCGTGCACAGAAAGCTGAAAAGGAAGCACAGAAAGCAGAATAATTCAAAATTGAATTGTTTGATCACGGTCCCGGTCTTCCGGGACCGTTTTTTGCTTTTTTCAGGGAAGTATGCAATAATATGCATACTATGGATTTCAATCAACTCAGATACTTTACCAGCCTTGCAGTGCTGGGCAATATGTCAAAAGCGGCGGAAGTGCTGAATATATCCCAGTCCACCTTGAGCAAGAGCATTGCGCGGCTTGAACAGGAGATAGGATGTGAGCTCTTTGACAGAAACGGACGGCGCATCACTTTGAATCCTTCCGGGAAAGTGTTCTTTGAAGAAAGCGTCAGAATACTGGAAATGATGGATTCGGCCGTGGAGAAGTCAAGACGCATAAACGACGACTTCAGCAGCCGTATCAAGATATGCGTTACCGGAGCAAGCAAAGCGATAATAAAGTGCATATCAGAATATGAGAAGACTCATCCGTCAGTATGCTTCGATATAGACAGCTTTCTTGACGTCGACGAGGTGCCGAGGATAAACAATTATGATCTTATGATATGTCCCGACAGCCCCAGGTACAGCATTTATCCGGGTACCAAGATCAACAGTGACCGCATGGCTCTGTGCATATCAAAGAAGCATCCCTATGCATCCAAGATAGCGGTCAACGTGAAAGATCTCAACGGACTGGACGTGGTATATCTTAAAAAGAACGGAGTGGTAGAATCGGTCCAGACAGGTCTGGAAGTCCTGTCTGTAAAGACCGGCAAAACTTTCTACGTAAGCACCAGAGATCTTCACAGACAGATGATATCGGAAGGTATAGGCGTGGGATATATACTCACGGGAGCAGCTTCATTCTATGCATCCGATGACAATATCGCAATCCTTCCCATTATGGACGACAGATTCGTCGTTCAGATGAAAGTGGTGTTCAGAAAGGACAAGCACCTTTCCGAGGAAGCAAAGGCGTTCAGAGAATTCGCTCTGGATTACCTCACAAGATAAAAACAATCAAAATAGCCTGCCTCTAAGAAGGCAGGCTATTCGCATCTTGAGGGTGCTTTTATTTATTCTTTTTTAATGCTTTGAAATCGGTGGTCAGAAGTACGACCACGGCGATTATCACCAGCGGTATCCATCCCATGAGTCCGTGAAGAGTTCTGAGCACTTCGGGCGGCTGGACCGGAAGAGATCCGTCGAATCCTACTCTCTGAAGAAGAGCGGTGGTCAGATATGTTGCTACAGCTGAAGCTATCTTCAGGCTGAATGTTACGGATGTTCCGACAAGACCGTCGACTCTTACATGCTCTCTCTCGTCGACTCTGTCGGCGATCTCATTTCTATTCGCTCCGAGAACCACCTGACCGAGTCCTGTCGCAACACCTATCGACACGACGTTGACGTATGCGGAAATGATGGACGAAGGATAGATCGAGAATATGAGCTTTCCGAGTGCCATGATCCCGAAGGCTATATACAGAGTTCTCGTTCTGCCGAATTTTGCGCTCAGTTTTCCTATGAACGGATATACGGCAAGTGAGCAGAGCATATTGATGAGAAGAATTTTGGTCAGTATGCTTGTCGAATTGAGCTCGTAGGTAGCGTAATATGCGAGGTTTGCCGTTACAAGGCTCGTGTTGAGAGCGATCATTATATTCTGGAGCACGTTGTAGATCCAGAGCTTTTCTTTGAGAAGATACTTAAGAGCATCCGTGAATTTAAGGTTCTTTGCGCCTTGTTTGTCTGCCTTGTATTTTTCATGTACCGTGAAGTAGTAGACCATGACGCAAGCCGTTGCGACTGCACAGATGATCGTTGCTGCCCATACGAATTTCTTCCCGTCGGCAAGATTGCCTTTCTCGTCCATGGCTCCCATCATCTTAAGTATGGGAAGGCAGGCAAGAGAACCGAAAGCAGTCCCTATAGTCGTGCCGAGGGAATTGAAAGTTCCGAGAGCGATTCTTCCCTGCTGGGACCTGGTAACCAGAGCAATGTTGTTCTGAGAAGTGGTATAAAAGGTGAAGAACACGCTCATGAGCAGATACAGTACCAGCGATATGGTCCCCTGTATCTTCGTTGATACCGGGAAACTGCAGAACATCATTGCGGTATTGAGTGCAAGAGGGAAGATGAAAAGGGAATATGGCTTGAGTTGCTCCCCGTTCTTAAATACATGTTTTGATACCAGATATCCTATGAGAAGATCATTGACTGCATCCCACACTGTGCCGATAGCTATGATCTGTCCCGCGAATGTTATATCGAGATAAAGCACGTTGGTAAGGAAAAACAGGTAGTAGTAGCTGCGGAAATAGTAGATGGCTGTTCCGCCGGCGCCGTAAAACATAAAGCCCAGTTTTTCCGAAAGCTTTACATCCGATTTGTCTGTTGGTTGATCCATATGAAAACCTCCGTAAATAATTACTATATATATTATTATTCTTATATCATAAGAAAAATTTGTATTAATGGTATTTAACCTTTTACTTATGAATATAATTCATAAGTAATTTATGACAAAATGTATGTTATAATTATCAATCGGTATATATTATCGGAGTTTCTTCGAGGCTGCAGACCTGAAGCCAATGCAGGGTATGGATGCAGTCCGGAAATCAAATAAGGGTGCAGGGGGAAACGCCTGTGCCTTCCATCATTGAAAAGGAGAAAGAATTAAATGAAAAAAGTATTAGCAGTATTGCTGGTTCTCTCAATGCTGTTCTGTTTCGCCGCCTGCGGAAAGAAACAGGAAGAACCCGCAGATCAGGGAATCAATCTGAAAATTCTTTATGAAGCAGATGACAGCATGATCAACACTTATACGATCATGGCAGTCAATCCCAATGCACCCTGGGTGGATGCTGACGGCAACAAAGTTGACGCTTCAACCGTAAAGATCAACAAAGTTGGTGGAGAAGCTCTCATCAACTGGATGCTTTCCGAAGAGGGCAAGGGCCTCGCAAAGGATTACGGATATGCCGAGTACGGCGAATATCTGTTCTACCTTCTCGAGGACGGTGCATCTTCTACAGCTGAGATCCCTGCAGCAACCGAAGGGACAAAGACGATCCGTCTTTCCACAACCACTTCAGTCAAGGACAGCGGACTCCTCGGATATCTTCTTCCGAAGTTTGAAGAGAAGTACGGATACAAGGTAGAAGTTGCTTCCGCAGGAACGGGCAAGGCTATCGCAGCCGCTAAGGCAGGCAATGCCGACGTGATTCTCGTACACGCAAAAAAGCAGGAAGAAGCATTTGTTGACGCAGGATTTTCCTATGTCGTAGACGGACTCAAGTCAGAGCGCAACAGCTTCATGTACAACTATTTCGTACTCTGCGGTCCTTCCGAGGATCCCGCAAAAGCTAAGGAAGCTCCTTCTGTAAAGGATGCATTCAAGGCGATCGCCGATGGCAAGCATCAGTTCGTATCCAGAGGTGACAATTCAGGTACTCACACAAAGGAGATATCTCTGTGGCCTGAAGAACTCGGTATCACCACAGATTCCGCATCTGTAGAGCAGTACAAGGATTGGTATACTTATTCCAACGCAGGAATGGGAGCATGCCTCAAGATGGCTCTTGAGAAAGGCGCATACGTTCTTTCCGACAAAGCTACTTATCTCACATTCTATAAGAACGGCGGTCTTACACAGTAATAGATGAAGACTGCAATTCGTAAAGCAATTGCACTGATACTCAGCAAAGACGCTGAGCTCTTAAACGTCCTCGCAACAACTGCCAGGATGAGTTTGTCAAGTTCATTGGTGGCACTCCTTATCGGAGTGCCACTTGGCATTTTACTCGGATCCTGCAAATTCAGAGGCAAGGGAGTCCTTTCGGTCATCAACAGGACTCTCATGGCCATGCCTCCGGTCGTCTGCGGACTTATCTTCTATATACTCTTTTCCGGGGTTGGTCCCTTAAGAGCATTCCATCTCATGTACACGGTCAGGCTTATGATACTCGCTCAGATAGCTCTCATAACGCCCATAGTTGCCGGCAACATGGAAAGTTTCGTGACCGGGATCTCCGGTCCGGTTCTTGAGAGCGCAAGAGGCCTCGGTCTTTCAAGAGGGAAAACTTTCGGGCTGCTTCTCAACGAATGCGTATATCAGATGTTCTTCGCATTCCTTCTGGCATTTTCCAGGGCTATAGCAGAAGTAGGGGCGGTATCCATGGTGGGCGGCGCCATAGCATGGAAGACCAACGTCATGACTACGTCGATAATGGAGTATACGAATAAAGGTGATATGCCAAGAGCCATGGGCCTTGGCCTGATACTGATGACGGTCGCCCTTATCGTGAATATACTGACTCATATGGTGGAGAAAAAGGTCAATCGTGAAAAGTAAGGCTTTCACAATCAAATACGGAGACCGCACCGTCCTCGACGTTCCGGAAATGGAATTTGAAAAGGGCAGGATCTATGCTGTCATGGGCGCGAACGGCAGCGGGAAGACGTCTTTTGCAAAAGCCCTTGCAAACGGCGGATTATACGATAAGGACGTCAGAACGGGGTATATGCCCCAGAAGAATTTTGCCTTCAGGATGAGCGTCCTTAAGAATGCACTGGTTACAGGGGCAGATGAGAAAAGGGTGCTCGGGTACCTTTCGAGACTGGGCATGGAAAATCTGCTTCGTGAAAATGCAAAGAATCTTTCCGGAGGAGAGACCGCAAAACTCGCACTTGCCCGAATACTCGGGGCATCTTTTGATCTTCTCATACTCGACGAACCCACAGCAGCGATGGATGTGGAAAGCACTTTTGAATCGGAAAAACTGATAAAAGAATACTGCGGTAATGAAAATGCCGCAGTAGTGATAATAACGCACTCGTCAGGTCAGGCGTACAGGATGGCCGACGAGCTCATATTCCTGTATAAAGGCAAAGTACTCGAAAGAGGGAATGCCAGAAACGTCATAGATGATCCTTCTAATGAGGAAACAAAAAAGTTCCTTTCATTATAGTTTCATTCTATTCCGTATTTATCTTTAAGATTCCTCACAAACTCCCTTTCACCCTGCGTCAGCGATGCTGAATGTTTTCTCATGTAAAGAATGTCCTGTTCCTTGTCAGGGAAGAGGTCGAGAATGTGCATCAGTTTCTGCTGGCGGACCGTATCGAGGAGATATTCGTCCCGGCTGTCAAGGATCGATTTGATGGCTTCCTTGGGGAGGAACTGAAAAAATGCGATTCTTATATAGAACTCGTCGTTTGAAGAGGCTTTTTCTTTATCGAAATCCGTCAGAAGCTCAAAGAGCCTGTCTTGCCCCGAGGAAGTAAGGCTGTATACCTTTTTTGCCGGTTTGCCTTCCTGGGCTTTAATATCCATCTTGACGCTGCCGTTTTCAACCAGTTTCCGAAGAAGCGGGTAGAGGGTATTATTATTTATTTTCATGCCCGGTGACATTTTTTTGATCTCGTAACCGTGGCACGGGCCGAAAAACAATGTGCTTAGGATCAGTAGTTCTATCATGGTCTTTCTCCTGTCTATACCTTGATTTTATTCTTTTTTGGGAATGATTCAACTAATAAATCTGTAAATTGCAGAATAAATATACAGATTTTGCTCTGGCCGCATAGGATATATCCATGATTGAACTTGCCGGGCTGATAATTATGCATTCATGTTTTGCCGGAAGCTTTTGACATGAGTTTCGTTATGTGGACAAACCGAACTGCGCGATATATAATGAGAAGCTCTTGTGCAGGGCATATTTTTTTTGATATTTATAAAAATATTGTTTGACTTGCACATATCTTAGGAGTATCATATTTCAGTATCACTATGCCAAGAAGAGGCATTGTGTATTTTGTGTGTGTGCCTAAAGCACGCACCTGATGTCAGTTATAAATACGTATTTGTAAACGGAGGAATATAAAAATGGCAGCAGAAGCAAGAGTAAAAGTCGTACTCGCATGCACGGAATGCAAGCAGAGAAACTACAATACTACAAAGAACAAGAAGAACGATCCCGATCGTATCGAGCTCAA
>CAYUGP010000050.1:0-9499 GCA_964444315.1 uncultured Oscillospiraceae bacterium
TCTTTACCTTCCCTATCTTGGGCAGAAGTATGTATCTCCCTTCAATACGCACACAGTTATTTTGATTGCGTGTTCTGTAAGACTGTTTATGATCGCGTTTTGTTTTGAATCCGGGATACTTTCCTCTCTATTTGTCAATAACGAAACCATTGAAATTTCAATAGTTTCATCAAGCAATAACTTTCGAACAAAACCATATATGGACAAAATCTGCATCGAATCGAATAAAATCTGTGCGATTTACAGGTCTGACAGGCACACGAAAGGAAACGTCTTTCTCTTTGTGAACGGCCTTTATGTCCCCTGATCCTTCCTGCAGCAGCTAACCTCTCATGTCTATCTGGATCATCTGCCCGTGCAGCGTCCTAAATTCCCTCGTTCTGCTTGTCCACAGTTTTGGTGCCGCATATGCTCTCTTGCAGGGTCATACCCTATGGAATAAGTATCTTGCGGCTAACTGGCTCTGTTGTTTTTGTTAGATGCATTCCTGTAACTCAGCACCAATTTCTCTCGGCGGACGTTTTACTGGTCACAGTTTTCGTTTTGCTTAGGCTGCTTGCAGCAGTTTTGGCCTGACAATGTCAGCCCTCAAACGCGCAGCATCATACTCGTTTCCACTCCTCAGCAGAGACCAGAAGATCCGTATTAGCTTGCAGCTGACCGCTACCACAGCCTGTTTTCCTTTCAGCGGATTCTTAAGTCTCGTAGTGTAATACTCATATACTTCGTGGATCTCGCTGTTGCACCACAGCATAGACAGTACTGCCTGAAACAATAGCTTGCGAAGCCGTTTTCGACCGCGTTTGCTGATGCTGCTGCGTCCCTTGTGTTTGCCGGAACTGTTTTCCTTCAGTTCCAGTCCCGCGAGTTTTTGTATCTGCTTAGGCGATTCAAAACGTCTAATGTCGCCTACTTCAGCCAGAAAACCCGCAATCGTTACAATACCGATACCTTTGATCGCCAATATGCTCTTCACATTCGGCACTTTCATGGTCTCAGTCTCCAGTACCTTTGTAACTACATTCAGCTGATTCTTTTTCGTCCTGTAGTCTTCCAGTAATAGCTGTAACTCCATACTCGCGCAGGCACCCCCTTTTACTCCCGCACTGTTATGCGCAGCCTCTACCAGGGTCATTGCCCTCTTCATCCCTACGGCTCGCATCTTGATTTCGCGCCAGATATTGTTGATGCCTTCTGCTCCGAGTGAGATCACATCTTCCGGTAGCGGTGCTCTTTCAAGCACCATCATGCCGCTGTCCGAATCGAATCTCTTGTATACTTTAAGGTACTCTGGAAAATATATCTTAAGCCATCTCTGGATCCTGTTTGATGCTGCATTCAGCTCCTTCAGTATCCTATCTCGGCTTGATACCGCCTCACGCAAGTCTGCGTAGATGCCTTCCGGCAAATATGGTTCACTGTAGCGTCCCTCTATTACGAGCTTTGCGATCGTCTTCGGATCTTTCTGATCCGTCTTCTTTGGGCTGTTGTCGTCTAATTCCTTTAGTTGCTTCACATGGTAAGGATTAATGACCACCAGCCTTATCTTCTGCTCTTTCAGGTATCTTGCCAGCGGGAACCAGTAATGTCCCGTTGGCTCACAGCCCATCAACACTTCTGTCTTGGCGGTCTTTTGTTGAAGTGCTTCTGTCCATTCACTCAGAGCATTAAACCCTTCCGTATCGTTGCTGAACCTGAATACTTTCTTTGTCTCCTCCAGTCCTCGCCAGTCAAACGCCCTGGCAAAGTTCACTTCACTCCCCACATCGATCCCGATCACAAGAGTGTGTTCTGTTACTTGCTTGATTTTTTCGTTTTGGTTATACTTCATTTGAGACCTCCGGCTTTGATTAAGTTCTTTCATCCGCCAAGATGTTTCTTAATCTTACCGTGAGGTTTCTTTTTGTTCAATTGTTGCTTTCTATGTTACAGGAATGCTCTCTTAGCAAAGAAATTCCTGTATGCTCTATCAAGGTCCTTGAGACTTTCCTGCAGAGCCATGCTGTCGCATGACTTAAGCCAGTCATATTCTCTCACAGACTTAAGAAGAGTCAACATACGTGATGTGTCTTTATATGACACACTCTTCTTATGATCTTTCCATTCGTTTGAACGGATCTCAAGGAAATGGTTGTATACAAAACGGCAGGAGCCGAATATACTGTTTATATATTCTTCCTGGACATTGTTTGGGTATATACGATACTTGTATCCTTTGGTTATCAGCATGTATATATTATATCAAACAATTGTTCTTTATGCAAGATATTTCCAGCGATTCATCTCACCGCCTATGGAGGCGGGAGTATTCTCGCTGGATTTTAGATAAAAAAAATATATATATAAGGATGGTATTAAAAAATGAAAAAAGCATTGAGTATCATTCTCTGCGCAGCCTTGATCTTTGCTCTGGCTGCATGCGGACAGGAAAGCGGCACATGGACCCGCAGCGGGTATTTCTCCGACGATACGGGCTGCATGCTCTCAATCACGTACATGGAAGACGTTACAGATCCCGGCTGGTATGTAGGTTTCATGGCCGGTGAAGATTCGGTCGACGATTCCTTCGGCGGTACATTAGCGGTAAAGAAAGACAGCCTCCAGGGCAAGCTTACATCAGCGGCGACAGACAGCGAGATAACGGTCACCGTAAAGGAAGAGGGAGAAGAGGACGTTCTTTTAAAGACAAAGGACGGCAAGGAATACCATTTCGTTCCCATGGTCGTTCCGGAACCTCTGTTCAAAGTCACTCTCGACACAGAGGGCATGGGCGGAGTAGCTTATGCTGCAGGAACGGAAGATCCCCAGTACGATGTGAACGAGCCCTATCAGTGGGCACAGTTCGGTATTTTCGATGAGAACAGTGCCACATATACCTTCGAGGCATATGAACACACCGAGGAGTATCACTTCGTCAAGTGGAAGAAGAACGGCGAAGATTTCACAACGGAGCGCCGTTTCACCGCGACCATAGATGCAGACACTACGTTCACGGCTGTATTCGAATGATAACAAAAAGCTGAAAAGAAAGCAGAACTGACAGGAAAATAGACCCCGGCATGCCGGGGTTTTGCTATTTTTGCTGGGGAAGGAATGGCGTCTTGAGTGCCATCGATACGGCCTTCCTATACTCAGGGGGTATTTCCTTTAGGGAATCGAACATGAAGGAAAAGTGGGACTCAAGTATCTTGCTCGAATACTCGCTGTAGAGTTTTCTCCCCATGTCGTTGACGCAGACCTGAAGCTCCCTGCGGTTTTTTTCCACGGGCTGTTTTTCCACCAGACCCTTGGCTTCGAGCCTGTTTACTATCTTGGTGAAGTTGCTTCTGGATATTCCGAGCCTTTCGGCTATCTGAGACATGTTCTGGCACAGATCCTCGTTCTCCAGCAGGTACTCCAGCACCTGTATCTGGGCGAAGGAAAAGTTTATACCGAAAAGCTCCATCTTCTCCGTTTTATATGCTGCAGCGTATCTGTTGCAGTAATGAATCAGGGCTTCTACGATATCTCTGTATTCGCCCATCCACTCAAGTTTCATCTTTAATGCTCCCTTTATTTTCGGATCTGTTCGATTATACCAGAAAAGAGCCTATGTTCAATGGGATCTTTTGTGTTTCTCTTGCTTTTATCTAAAAGGAATTGTATCATTATATTGTTTCCAGTGGAAACAATATTCTTTATTTTTTCTCAGTTATTTTTTTAGGAGGAACAAAAATTGAAGGTCAGTAAAAGCATGACCAAAGTCCTTTGCATAGGACTTGTCCTGGTCCTTCTCGGAAGCATTTGCGCAAGCCTGTTCAACGGCGGAAGCGGTGTGAAAGTCTCCCGTATCAGCTTTGAAGGCGGACACGGACACATGAGCGGACTTCTCTACATGCCCAAAGATGCATCTGAGAGCAACCCCAAACCCACAGTCATAGTGACACATGGTTATCTTAACTCTGCGGAAATGCAGGATGCCAACGCCATAGAGCTCTCAAGAAGAGGCTTTGTGGTCCTGGCTCTCGATCAGTACGATCACGGCCATTCCACTCTCGATCCTGCAAACTACAGCGATACGAGCTTCTTCGGACTCTGGCTCCCGTTCTGGATGCACTCCATGAACGATGCAGTGCAGTACATGTATGAACAGCCCTACGTTCTCAAAGATTCCAGAGGCAACGGTGTCATAGGCGTGACAGGCCACTCCATGGGAGGATTCTCTTCCGCAGTAGCTCTTTGCATGGACGAGATGCAGGCTGCCCAGACGGGAGTACGCAAGATCATGGCAGGACTTACGGAAGGATCAGACTTCTCCTATACAGCCATCATCGGATTTGATGTTGCCACGGCAGATGCCCTCGGCGGCGGACGTACGCTGGGCAAGGTCGCAGCACACTACGACGAGTTCTTCTTCAACGATCCGGCTGTTGAAGGCGGCACCGTAAGATACAAGGATTACGTTTCCACACCGGAAGGTCTCACATTCCTTCAGCAGACTTCCGCAAAGGAGAACACCTGGTACAGCACCTCCGACGGCGGCAGGCGCATAATCTATGAGCCCAAGGAGACACATCCCTGGAACCACTTCTCGAAGACCACTACCGGATATGCAGTGGAATTCTACACGACGGCATTCAAGGATTACTCGAGCTATCTCAATGACATTCCTGCAAACAAGCAGATCTGGCAGTTTAAGGAGCTCTCCGAGTGCGTAGCTCTTGTCGGCTTCGTATTCTTCATCATAGGACTGGCATCCCTCATCATCGAGCTGCCTTTCTTCAAGCTTGCAAAGAGCGGAGAACTGGAAGTCCAGCCCGCAGCCAAGGGAGGAGCCAAGATACTCGGCATACTCATCACCATCTGCGCCATACTCCTTCCGGCCATATTCTTCTCGCCCCTTATGGACGGCGGAGCCGGAAGCCCCACGGTCATGATACTCTTCTACGCAGGTCTTGCAGCTGCAGCCTGCGGACTCATTGCCTTCGTGGCAGGTCTCATCAAGAAGAGCAGCGTGGCAGCAGGCGGATGCTGCTTGGCACTTGCCGGCGGTTTCCTCGCTCTTCTGGCAAAGAAGGATTTCTACGGAGACAGCGGAGTCTTCACGGCTATAGGCATCAACAGCATAGCTTACTGGACCATAGTCTGCGCAGCAATGTCAATGGTAGTGATGAGCCTCGTATTCATCTGCATCAAAGCAAAAGCAGGTGCAAAGCTCTCCACATACGGCCTTGTATTCAAGCCCGCGACCATCGTCGCATCCATCTGCGCCGCACTGGTCACCTATG
The DNA here is from genome assembly GCA_964444315.1 of uncultured Oscillospiraceae bacterium. GTDB lineage: Bacteria > Bacillota > Clostridia > Peptostreptococcales > Anaerovoracaceae > RUG13409. The sequence goes on from CAYUGP010000050.1 coordinate 5,268, forward strand.
CGCTTTCCTACGGGCTCCTCTTCCTCATGGATGCTCTGTTCAAGGCAGACTTCAGGATCTGGACCTTTGCCTTCAAGACCTTTGACGGCAACCTCGCAGGGGCCATCCTTCGCTATCTGCCCACCTTCCTTCTCTTCTACATAGTGTCTACAGTATCCATCACCGTAAACACCAACACCGAGAAAGCCCAGGGCGTGAAGGGTTATCTCCTTGCCATAGCATTAAATGCAGGCGGAGCATTCCTCTGGACAGTAGGCCAGTACGGCATACTCTTCGCAAAGGGAGTTGCAATGGTGCCCGGCAGCGCACTTTCCGGCATCATGATCATAGCCATGGTACCTACGCTCACCATAGCAGCCATAATCTCCAGAGCTCTCTACAAGAGGACAGGCAACATCTGGCTCCCGGCAGTTCTCAACGCTCTGCTCATGACCACGATGACCCTTGCCAACACCATGGTCACAGCAAAGCCTTTCTAAGGCAGACCGGATGAACAGATACAAAGAAGTATTCAGGCCGGATTCAGGATGGAAGGCATTCTTCCTTTCCGTCGTGACATTCGGCCTGTCATACGGACTTTACAAAGGCATACTTGACAACTACCTGGCGGAGATAGTAGCCATGGGAGAATTCGGACGCGGGGTCACGGAGTTCTTCAGAGAACTGCCCGGGCTGGCTCTGGTGTTCATCCTGGCTGTGCTCTACAGGTTTTCGGCCGAAAAGATATACAGGATAGGAGCAGGGGTCATGCTCGCCGGCATGGTGATGCAGAGCGTGATCCCTCCCGCAAGGGTGCTGGCCACGCTGGCCATATTCATCTATTCCCTGGGCGAACACATGCAGCTGGGGATGAGGAACACCCTCTCCCTTGAGTATGCAAAGGAGGGGCACGGAGGAGCGGCTCTCGGGCTTCAGAATGCAAGCTACCAGATAGGTACCCTGACTGGGTATCTCCTGGTCATAGCGCTTCTCTTCTTCCTTCCGGGAAAGCTCAGTACCTACAGGATCATTTTCGCGGCCTCGGCCCTGATCATACTCATAGGAGCAGTGGGCACCTCGAAGATGGACGGAAACAGCGCCCAGGACGAGAGCAAGAGAAGGTTCTATTTCCACCGGAAGTTCTTCAAGTACTACATGCTGGAGATCTTCTACGGAGCGCGCAAGCAGGTCTTCTTCACCTTCGGTCCCTATGTCCTCGTTCTTTTCTACGGAGCGAGCGCCAGGGTCATAAGCATGCTCTTTGCGGTGACGGCGGTCTCCAGCTATTTCCTGGCCCCGGTGGTGGGGAAGATCATAGACCGCTTCGGATACAAGATCGTCATGATCACGGATACTCTGGTGCTGGTCATAGTCTGTTTCTTCTACGGCTTTGCCCACCACTTCTTCCCCATGAACGTGGCCTTCATCATCTGCTGTGTCAATTACGTTCTGGACTCCATAATTTCTCTGGCGTCCATGGCGTCCAATGTCTACGTACAGGACCTTGCTGACAATGCAGACGAGGTGAGGGCGACCATATCCACGGGGGTGTCCGTCAATCACCTCATAACCATATTGATAGCTCTCTTCGGAGGCTGGATATGGCAGGCTTTGGGCATAGAGACTCTGTTCATGCTCTCAGCGATTCTGGGTCTATGCAACAGCGCATATGCAGCAACTATAAAGACCGGGAAAAAGTGATACTTTTTTCCCGGTTTTGTTGTATAATGCATAAGTTGCATCTTTTTTATGCAAAATATCCATAAAGCAGTTCCCGATGACAGTCAGTGAAAACCGGAAAAAATTAAGAAGGTCCTGGATATGGGGGATCACGTTTCTTGTGGTCTTCCTTTCTCTTGCATTGCTTGTATATCAGGCTCTTGCCCAGGTCCAGTCCCTTTACGACAGGGCAAAGGCGACCAAGCAGGACGCGGAAGAAGCCGTATCCCTCGTCCTTGAAAAGGACTTCGAAGGGGCTCAGCGCGAGGCGGAAGCAGTGTACAGGAACCTTCACTACTTCAGGGAGTTCACGGAAAAGGAGTGGGTGCAAAAGCTCGGAACCATGCTGCCTAAGTACGAGGGTGACTTCAGTTCTGCCTGCAGGCTTCTCAGCATGGCTGACGACACCATGGACCTGTGGCTCGACAGGGCCTTCATTCTTCTGAGGACCTATCCCCTGGACGGGCTTGCAGCAGGAGACGGATTCAATATAAAGGGGATAATGGAGTACCTTTCCTTTGTGGAGGACGCGGTGCCTTTTGCAGAGGGCCTGCTGTCGGAGCTTGAAAGCGTGGAGCTGTCCTTTTTCGATATACCCGGGGCCATAGAATCCCGCAGGGAAAAGATAGACGAATATTTAGGGCTTTACCATGAGCTTGAGTACTATTTCCCCCTTGTCCATGCGGTCTTCGGCGACGGCTCGGACAGACTCTTTTTGCTTGCTGCCCAGAACAGTGCGGAGATGAGGCCGGGAGGCGGTTTCCCAGGTTCCATAGGCACCGTAGCTGTGAAGGACGGCATACTGACCATAGGAGATTTCAAGAGCGTATGGCTCATATTCCCCAATGATACTCCCTGGCATCTCATGCCCGAGACATCGGTGAACCAGCTTTTCGGAAGCCTTCTGATATGGCCCAGAGATGCAGAGTTCGATCCGGATTTCGAGTTCGTAGGCAAGTTCTGGGCTGACAATTACGAATATGTCCACGGCGTTCCTGTGGACGGTGTCATATCCATGACCCCCGCCATACTCCAGGACGTGCTCGGTCTTTTCGGAAGCATAAACATATCCAGCGGAGACGTCCTTGACGGCAGCAATACCGTAAGGATGCTCCAGTACGAGTGGTATGCAAGATATATGAATGCCTACGAGATGTACCGCTACGGCAGCGACAATGCCAATGAAAGAGTTGACGTTCTGTTCAGGGAAACGGCAAAGGGCGTCGTATCCGTGGTAAAGGACAATCTCGACAAGGACAAGATCCTGCCACTGCTGGATATACTAGAAAGGGCTGCGGACGAGCGCATCTTCATGATGTGGCTGAGAGGCGACGAAAGGGAAGCCCTGGTGAGAAGCTACGGCTTCAGCGGCGGACTGAGCCAGGATCCCGAAGAGCCTGCCATCGGAGTTTTCTTCGGCAACGACTATGCTATGAAGCTGGGATGGTGGATAGACTGCGAGACTTTCGTGGGAGAAGGAAGGCAGCTTTGGGACGGCAGGATGGAATATGACGTCACCATTACTTTCCGCAACAATTTCCTCTACCAGGACGTGGCATATTACGGAAGATGGATAGCGGGCAAATGGGGCAACGCAGTGCTCAACTGGTACGTGTACGTGTTCGCTCCTGCAGGCGGATCCATATCGGAAATGTACATAGACTGGTGGCTGCCGGGAATGTATTCTTATTACAAGGGACTTCAGGTAGGCTACAGGCTCCAGTACTATATAAACCCGGGGACCACTTCGACGGTCAGGTGCAAGGTGCAGACTGCACCGGGAGTCACAGTAAAGCCCACCGTATACCGTACACCCACCCTTACAAAATACAGATAAAAACAGAAGATCCGCTTCCTCTTAAAGGAAGCGGACTTTTTTGTCCTTGCTACGGTTCCAGCTGCTTGACTGCTTTGCTGAGGATCTCCGGGTCACGTATACCCAGATATATTATCTTTGCAAGCAGGGAGGTATATCCGCTGCCGTAAGCCTTTGCGATCTCGATGCTCTCTTCATCCAGGCGGATGGAAACGCCGTACTTTTTCCTGTCTTTACCGAGTTCCTTGGTCCTTCTGATCATTTCCTGGAGCTCTTCTTTTGAGTAGACGGGGCAGTCATCATCAGAAGTAATGGGAAACGTTTTTGCTTTCTCTATTTCGCTCATCTGTTTTTTGTTTGGCTTCTGTCCGTTTTTCACAGTGTACTTAACGTCCATAATAAATTTCTTCCTCCGCATCAGTAGCTAGTCTTGCTGAAATTATACGTGTGCTTTGCCCGTAAAAAATACAAACAACTAATATTACCTTCCCTATTGTTCCTATGATGAGATGTCTTTCTTCATTAATGAAGCTGTGTCTTTCATCATAAATGTCGATATAATTGGGATCGTTGAAAACCAGAGCGGCTGTTCTAAAATCGATCCCGTGTTTGGTAATGTTGGATCTGTTTTTGTTTTCGTCCCAGTGAAACCTCACACGACTAAAGTCGCGTGCTTCCTATGCCGTCATTGATATGACGGTTGTCCTTTAGGGACATC
>CAYUGP010000051.1:0-9156 GCA_964444315.1 uncultured Oscillospiraceae bacterium
CAACGGACCTATCCGATGCGCTGATTTCAACCTTATCGGAAATGGCAAAGGCAACGTTATCTGCACTAACCTTTGCTCGATAGCTCCCGGCGGATACTTCGAAGGAGACATCACAACGTCGGATCTGATAACAGTAAAGGGCTCCGTGATCAACGGAAAGATCATAATCGCAAAATAAGAAAAAGTTGAAAAGCGGAGCGAAAGCTCCGTTTTTTTGTAACCAAATTGTCTGTTTCCCGTCTTTATGGGTGAAAGGGACTTTCAGATGGAAGACACAAAGATCATAGAACTATTTTTCAGCAGAGACGAAAATGCGCTTTTGCAGGCTTCGGCAAAGTACGGAGCATATTGCAGCAGCATAGCTTTCAATGTCCTCGGAAACACAGAAGATGCAGGAGAATGCATGAACGATACTCTTCTTAGGGCATGGAACAGCATACCTCCGCAAAATCCGGAGAATCTGAAGGCATATCTTGGCCGCATTGCAAGAAACCTTGCAATTGACCGCTATGATAAGCTCACTGCAGAAAAAAGAGGCGGCGGACAATACGAGCTCGCCATCGATGAACTTGCGGAATGCATAACCGACACCAAAGATTTTACCGCTACGTCTGATCTTTCGGAGATCGTCAATGATTTTCTTAAAAAGCAGGAAAAGGATAAGAGGGTGATCTTCGTCAAGAGGTATTTCTATCTAGATCCTGTGAAGAAGATAGCCAAAGATCTGTCCATATCTGAAAGCAACGTCAAGACTACTCTGTTCAGGCTCAGAAACGCATTGAAAGAGGAATTATCTAAAGAGGGGATAAACATATGAAAAACGAAGAACTTATCAAGGCTATGAGCGATATAGATGACGAATATATCGAAGAAGCGTCCCGGGCCGAAAAGAGGAAAGGCGGTAAGGTCGCAGCTTTCGTAAAAGGCAGAAAGTGGACCAAGTGGGCCGGAGCAGTAGCTGCAGTGCTGGTCCTCGCTTTAGTAGGAACTATCCTGTTCCCGTCCGGAATGGGTTCTGCAAAAAAGCCGGAGTACATAGGTGACGATGCTTACAATTACACTTCTGACTATAGTGATTATGAACTGGACGGCGCATCGTATTACTCCGAAGGGATAAGCTATAGCAATAGAAAGAACTCATCGCCCCAATCAGCCAATGCGGGCAGCAGCGGAGGATCGGCAAAACCCTCTGAACCGGAAGAAAGCCCCAATAGCCAGATCTACAATGGGAGCAAGGTAAAGCTGATCTACAGGGCAAGCGTCACAGCTCAGACGGTAGATTTTGCAGCAGCTGATGCGCAGCTCAGGGATATGGTGCTTTCCGCAGGAGGATATTTCGAAGGACAGTCCATCAGCAACGGTACCTATTACAACGGCGACTATCTCAAAAAGGCAAGCTACACCATCAGGATACCTGCTGAAAAGTTCGAAGCTTTCCTGACCGGTCTTAAAGAAGGCATAACCGTAAAATCCGTAAGCCAGACGGCGGAGGACGTAGGGCTCCAGTACTCCGAGACTGAGCAAAGACTTGAGACCCTCAAGATAAAACTAGGCCGCCTTCAGGACCTTTTGAGACAGGCTTCCAATATGTCCGATATAATCGAACTGGAGAATGCCATCTCAAACACTGAAGCAGATATCGAGTATTATACCAATACCATAAACAGATATGACAGCCTCATAGGATTCTCCACCATCAATCTCGATCTTACGGAAGTGGCGAGACCGGGAAGCGGCATCGAGGAGAAGGAAGGCTTCTTCAAAAAGCTCGGAAGAGAATTCGTAGAGGGCCTTTCAAATGCAGGAGAAAACGTAGCAGATCTCTTCTACTGGATCTCCTACAACTTCATCGGACTGCTCATATTCGCAGCAATAGCTTTTTGCCTGATCAAATTCAGACCCTTCACAAAGCTTTTTAAAAAGATATTCAAGAAAAACTGATACAAGTGAGCAGTTAAGCGAAAAAAATAAATTAAAGCGGTAGTTAAATCTGCCGCTTTTTCTAATATTTTCATACAAATTACATGAGATTAGTAGTATAATACATTGCTATTATTACTTAAGGAGATCAATAATGAAAAAAATAACAAAAGCATTAGCCCTTATTCTTGTTTTGGCAATGGTACTTTGCTCCTGCGGAAAGAGCAGAAGCTTCAGTGACGGACTGGATCAGAACGGCTATTTCAAAGGCATAACAGCTAAGGATTACTTCGATATCAAGAACATGGATGAGATCAATCTTTCCCAGGCAGATCTTGACGAAGAGATCGATTATCTGGTAACGGAAGCATTCCCGGATCAGATCCATATCACAGACAGAGCTATAACGGAAGCTGACGCAGTCAACATCGATTACGTAGGAAGCATAGACGGAGTAGAATTCGAAGGCGGCAGCACAGGCGGACAGGGAACGGATGTAAGCATACTTGAAACGAACTATATCGATGGATTCCTTCCCCAGCTCATAGGACACAAAGCAGGAGATGAGTTCGATATCAACGTTACATTCCCGGATCCTTATGAACCCAATACAGATCTTTCCGGAAAAGCGGCTGTGTTCAAGACAAAGGTCAACTACATCATCGAATACACACCTGCAGAGTTCAACGATGATTTCGTAAAGAACAACCTTTACAGTTACTTCTATTATTATTACGGAGTATCCCTCAACACAGTTGAAGATTATCTCGACTACACAAAGCAGACTCTCATCGAGGGTTACATCCTCAATAACTGCACTCTTGCTGAAGGCAAGGAAGTTCCTGAATCCGTACAGAAAGCGATAAACAATTCTACGATACTCAATCTCAAGGAATATGCAGAGAGATACAAGGGCGTTGAGCTCATAACATTCCTTAAAGATCAGTACAGCTGCAATTCCGAGGAAGAGTATCTTGAAAAGAACAAGGATCAGCTTGCGACCCAGGCAAAGAACGCAATGCTCATCCAGGCACTTTCCGAATACTACGGACTGAGCATTTCTGACGACGAAGTAAAGGATTACTTCAAGTCTGACCAGGAAGACGCTCTCACTTTTGATGATGCCGTCAAAGAATACGGACTTCCATATCTCAAGCAGTATCTGCTCCAGGATAAGGTCATAAGCCACGTAACCAGCATGGCAAACTTTGAATAATGCTTTGCAAATCGCAGCATAAATGGTAGAATTTGATTGTCATTAAATAATAAAATCAATAGGAGAACAAAATGGCAGAAGATAAGAAAAACATAAACGAAGAATTCGATGATGAAGATTATATAACTCTCGAGTTCGAAGAAAACGGCAAAGTAACAGAAGTCGAATGCGAGATCATGGGGATCTTTGACGTAGAAGATAAAGAGTACATCGCTCTTCTTCCCGACGACGGAACAGACGACGTATATCTCTACGGATACAAGGAGATCTCCGATGAGGAGTTCGAACTCATAGACATCGAAGACGATGATGAATTCGAAAAGGTTTCCGCAGCATTCAGTGAACTGGAGATCGAGGAAATATAAGCAATGAAAAACTACGATATCATTATCGTAGGTGCAGGTGCTTCCGGTGTGTTCATGTCCTATGAACTCACCAAACTCGATACAAACGCAAAGGTACTGGTACTTGACAAAGGCGCCAGGCTTGAGGAACGTAAGTGTCCCATTGCAGCCGGAAAAGTCGAAAGCTGCATCAAGTGCAGTCCTTGTCATATCATGAACGGATATGGTGGTGCCGGAACTTTGTCAGACGGAAAGTACAATATCACCACCGAATTCGGTGGTGATTTGCATGTTTACGTAGGTGAGAAAAAAGCCATGGAACTCATGGAGTACGTAGACAGCGTGCTTTGCGGTTTCGGAGGTTCGGAAGCAAAGCTCTACGATGCTGCAAATGAAGAACTGAGGACCCTTGCCTTAAGGTACGATCTTCACCTTCTCAATGCGAAGGTGCGTCATTTGGGTACGGACAGAAACGTTGAGATACTCAAGAAGATGTATGCATATTCCGAGGGGAAGATCGAAACTAAACTCAGGACCACCGTTGATACAGTCACAAGGACGGAAAACGGTTTTGTGGTCAGGTGTTCGGACGGAGAAGAATACAGCTGCAGAGATCTTGTCCTTGGAATGGGCAGATCCGGTTCCAAGCAGCTTTCCCAGATATGCTCTGAGATGGGTATAAACACTAAGAGCAACAGGGTCGATCTCGGTGTAAGAGTTGAACTTCCCGCCGAGATATTCAAGCACATAACCGATCAGGTCTATGAAAGCAAACTCGTCTTCAGGACTGAGAAATACGGAGATCATGTCAGAACTTTCTGCATGAACCCCTATGGAGAAGTGGTAAACGAGAACACCAACGGCATAGTTACCGTAAACGGACATTCATATGCCGATCCGGAGCTTAAGACGAACAATACGAACTTCGCTCTTCTCGTTTCCAATACCTTCACGGAGCCTTTCAAGGATTCGAATGAATACGGCGAATCCATAGCGAGACTTTCAAACATGCTCGGCGGCGGTGTCATAGTACAGCGCTTCGGAGATCTCGTTAAGGGAAGAAGAAGCAACGAGCACAGGATGGAAAAGTCCTTTACCAAGCCCACGCTCAAAGCTACCCCCGGAGATCTTGCCCTGGTAATGCCGAAAAGGCAGCTGGACGATATCATAGAGATGATATATGCTCTTGACAAGATCGCGCCCGGAACTGCAAATGACGATACTCTCCTCTACGGAGTGGAAGTCAAGTTCTATAACTCGACCGTGGAGGTCGACGGAAACCTCGAGACCGCAGTCAAGGGACTTTATGTTCTCGGCGACGGTTCGGGGGGCACCCACTCACTTTCCCAGGCGGCTGCCTCGGGGGTGCACGTGGCGAGGATACTCGCAGAGAAATACAAATAAAAAAAAGCGCATCAGCGCTTTTTTTGTTACTGTTCTTCGGCTCTCATCCTGTCAAGTTCATCCTGGATGAGTCCTTTTATCTTCTCAGATACCTTTCTCGGGTCATCGTCCTTGCTGACGGGTACGGGAGGCAGTATGTGGAATTTAACTGTCTCTCTTACCAGTTTACGCTGGCGCTCAAAGACTTTGTAGGAACCGTCTATGGCGAAAGGCACTATCTGTGTGCCGGTGTTTACCGCAGTTTTGAAAGCACCTCCCTTGAAGGGGCCCATGTCAGGTCCCTGGCTTCTCGTTCCTTCTGCAAAGTAGAGTATGCTTCTGCCGTGCTCCAGGAAATCCTGGGATGATCTCATAGCCTGGAGGGCTTTTTCATGGTTTTTCCTGTCCACGAAGATGCACCTGATGATGACCATCCAAAGATGTGCGATGGGGATGACGCTTGCTTCCTTTTTGACCATTATGACTTTCGGATCACCAAGGGCGAAGAGGATGAGGAAAGCATCGAAGTCTCCCTGATAGTTGCCGACATACACTGCGGGAGTGTCAGGAAGGTTCTCCTGGCCTTCTATGACGTAATCACAACCTGCGAACCTGCAGAACCAGCTGGTTATTCCCTGCAGCACCTTGATCCCGAATTTTGAAGGAGGATCGTATTTTCCCTTTTTCTGAAACAGAAAAGCAATGAGCGCAAAAGGTGTGCTCAATATCATCACTATTATTCCGATTATAAGTATAAATATGGATTTAATCATTTTCTTTCCTTGTTGTGGTCAATGTTGATTTATGATAAACTATTTCGGTTATTTTGTAAAATGAAGATTGCATAAAGAAATCATCGAAAGATATACAGGAAGTACAAATGGAAAAGGAAAAGATCATCAATATTGCGGTAATAGCTCATGTAGATGCAGGAAAGTCGACTTTAGTCGATGCATTCCTTGCCCAAAGCGGTGTGTTCAGAGACAATGAGACCATGGCGGACTGCGTTATGGATTCAGATGACATAGAACGTGAAAGAGGTATCACCATATACTCCAAAAACTGCTCGGTCATGCACGGAGACTACAAGATAAACATCGTAGATACTCCCGGCCATGCAGACTTTTCATCGGAAGTCGAAAGGATCATCAAGACCGTAGATACGGTCATCCTTCTCGTAGACAGCTCCGAAGGGCCCATGCCTCAGACCAGGTTCGTTCTTTCAAAAGCCCTTGAGCAGAACCTCAATCCCATACTCCTCATAAACAAGATAGACAAAAAAGATGCTAGGATAAATGAAGTAGTGGATGAAGTCTATGAGCTGTTCATGGATCTTGAAGCAAACGACAGGCAGCTCGATTTCCCCATCCTATACGGTATAGCCCGTCAGGGTATAGTCGTAAGAGACCCAAAAGACGTTGAAGGACTGGAGGTGGAAGGAGCCGACGGAAGTAAGATAAAAAAGAGCGCAGCAGGTCTTGGCGGACTCGATATCACGCCGCTGTTCGAAACTATAATAGATCAGTGCGGAGCGTATCCGGACTATGACGAAGAGCCTCTTCAGATGCAGGTCTCAACACTGGCCTACGATGACTATGTGGGCAGGCTTGCCATAGGGAGGATAGACAAGGGCGTCGTGAAAGCAGGAGAAAATATCTGTGTGGCAAAGCCCGACGGATCCTACGTAAGCAGGAAGATAAACCAGTGCTTCATATACCGTGGACTTAAGAGAGTCGCTGTGAATGAAGTGCGCTCCGGAGACATATGCGTACTTTCGGGAATATCCGATGTGACAATAGGGGATACCATTTGCAGGGAAGACCACATAGTGGCGCTCCCCGCCATAGCCATAGAGGAGCCCACCCTTTCCATGAACTTCATGGTAAACAAGAGCCCCTTTGCAGGTAAGGAAGGTAAGTATGTAACCTCCAGGCATATCCGCGAGAGGCTGGAAAAGGAACTTGAGACCAACGTGGGACTTCTCGTTGAGGAGACCGCAACAACTGACAGCTTCAAGGTCTCAGGCAGAGGAGAACTCCATCTTTCCATACTCATAGAAAACATGAGAAGGGAAGGATACGAGCTTGCAGTTTCCAAGCCCGAGGTCATCTGGAAGAAGGGCGACAAGGGTCAGAAGCAGGAACCTGTGGAAGAACTCATACTGGAAGTTCCTGACGAGTATTCCGGCACCATAATCTCAGATCTTAATTTCCGCAAGGGCACCATGATCTCCATGGACGGGAAGAACGGAAGATCGAGGCTCATTTACACAGCACCCACCAGAGGACTTATGGGTTACAGATCCCAGTTCATAAACGAAACAAGAGGCGAGGGCATAATGGTGCGTCGTTTCATCGGATATGAAGACTATAAAGGCGAGATACCCCAGAGGACCGCAGGTGCCATAATCGCGCAGGAAGAGGGCACGTCGACACCCTATGCTCTCAACAATATCCAGGAGAGAGCCCAGATGTTCATAGGACCGGGAACTCATGTATACGAGGGAATGATAGTAGGGCAGAACAGCCGTCAGGATGATATGGTCGTCAATCCCTGCAAGGCAAAGCACGTCAGCAACATGAGAGCCGCTGGTTCTGATGACAAGGTCCTTCTGACTCCTCCGAGAGTGTTTACCCTTGAGGAAGCTCTGGAGTGGATCAACGATGACGAACTGGTGGAGATCACACCTACCGATATACGTCTCAGGAAGAAGATATTAGGTGAGCTGGAGAGAAAGCGCTCCGGAAGAGTATACAACCAGGTACAGTGATGAAGGTATATTTCGCAGGTTCGATCCGCGGAGGCAGAGCGGATGCGGATCTTTACCATAGGATAATAGAATATATAAAGAAAACGGATAGGGTGCTTACGGAACATGTGGGAGACCTTTCTCTGCAGGAAAGCGGTACAGACAAGGAGATCTACGCTCAGGATACCGCATGGCTCAGAGAAGCGGATCTGCTGGTAGCTGAGTGCACCAATCCGTCCCTGGGCGTGGGATATGAGCTGGCTTATGCTGAAAAATATGCGGTGCCGTGCCACGTGTTCTACGACAGAACCAGAGCAAATTTATCGGGTATGATAACGGGTGATCCGTACTTCATTATCCATCCCTATGAAAGGGAAGAAGAAATATATGCTGCTTTGGATGAGATACTGTGAAGATGACGGATCAGAGCAAACGGATAGTAAAAGTATATATAGAGGATATCTCTGACAGGGCCGAAGGCATAGGGCACCTGGAAGGGAAGACGGTCTTTGTTCAGGGTGCCCTGCCGGGAGAAACGGCAGAGGCTGAGATAGTGCTGGATAAGGGCCGTTTTTTCAAAGCCAGAGTCCTTGGCTATGATGAAAGAGTATGCGGAGGAGCTCCGCTTCTTCGCATGCCTTATGAAAAGCAGCTTGAGTGGAAGGAAAAGCACCTGAGGGACTGCCTGACCAGGATAGGAAAGCTTGAGGATCCGGAGATAAAAGCCATAGTACCTGCAGACAGGATATACAGCTACAGGAACAAGGGTGAGTTTGACGTAGAAAGAGGGCTCCCTAACTGCAACGTAAACTGCAAAGACTGTCCCATACAGTCCGAAAAGGCTATGAAGGTGCTAGAGGCGTTCAGGAACGACCCCAGGAAGAACTCTGAAAGGCTCATAGTCAGGACCTCGAGGAGCGGCGAGTATATGGCGTATACGGTACAGAAGAACGGATACGAACTACTGTACGATGGGGAGAAGACCATCCATGAGCATATAGGGGATATAGAACTCGAAGTGGATCCTTTCAGTTTCTATCAGGTCAATACGGAGCAGTGCGAGAAACTGTACTCCACGGTCAAGTCCTATGTAAAAGACGGTGATTCCATGCTGGACCTTTACTGCGGTGCAGGGACCATAGGTCTTTACTGCTCAGATAAATGCAGCAGGGTCATAGGGGTCGAGTCAGTCCATGAAGCCATAATCCAGGCGAACAAAAATGCCATAATGAACCATATAGTCAATACGACTTTCATCGAAGGGAAGGCAGAAGATGCTGTCGCAGAAAAGCTTCAGGGAGTTAAAGCAGATATAGTAGTGGTTGATCCTCCCAGAGCAGGATGTGATAAAAAACTACTGGAGACTATTGCAAAGATCGGACCGGAAAGGCTCGTTTATGTATCCTGTGATCCGGCAACTTTAGCAAGGGACGTACGTCTCCTTCAGGATCTGGGATTCGTCTTCATTGAAGCGACGCCCGTAGACATGTTTCCTCATACAGTACATGTGGAGACGGTATGCTGCTTGTACCACCAAAAGAAGG
>CAYUGP010000052.1:0-298 GCA_964444315.1 uncultured Oscillospiraceae bacterium
AGGTCTTTTCTGTTATATCTTCTGCTTGTATCTCTTGACCTTGCCCGTGGTGGTCTTCTCCATCTCCTCGGTCGTTATATACTTTCTGTGGATCTGCTTGTATCTGGGAAGACCCTCGTTGATCTTCTTTATATCCTTAGTTATCGCAGCTTCAGCAGCTTCGGCATTTTCAGCTCCGCGGCTTTCCTTAATGAGATTTTCATCATAAACGAGCTTGATGGAAAGAACCAGATCCTTGGCATCACCGCCCACTTCTCTTGGTTCTCCGAATACCATACTCTCCTTTACGTAAGGAAGC
>CAYUGP010000052.1:308-9002 GCA_964444315.1 uncultured Oscillospiraceae bacterium
ACAATAGTTTCTATCTCTTCGGGATATATATTCTTTCCGTTCTTGAGGACGACCACATTCTTGCTTCTTCCGCATACAGTGATATAACCGTCCTTGTCAAGCCTTACCAGGTCTCCCGTATGGAGCCAGCCCTCTCTCAAGGTCTCTGCCGTGGCTTCGGGATTCTCGTAATATCCTTCCATTACGTTAGGCCCTCTTGCTATGAGTTCGCCCTCTCCGTTTTCATTGGGATCTTCGACCATCAGCTCAACGAGTGGCATCGCAAGACCTATCGTGCCGGCTCTTAAATGCTCCGGATTCTCGCCTGCGAGAACGGGAGAAGCCTCCGTCATACCGTAGCCCTGAACAACCTGGACTCCGAGATCCGTAAATCCTCTTGCGACTGCCGGATCCAGAGGAGAAGCTCCGCTTATGATATAGCGAAGACCTCCGCCGAGTTTGTCAAGAACTTCCTTGAAAAGTTTTTTTCGTACGTCTATGCCTAACTTCAGGAGGAACCTCGACAGTTTGATCCCGAAGTTGAATGTCTTGGTCTTGCCCTGCTTCTCTACCTCCGCGAGTATCTTTTTGTACATCGCCTCTATGAGGAGCGGCACGCAGATAAATACGCTGACCTTGTATTCGATCATATTCTTCTGAACAGCTTTGAGTCCGTCGCAGTAAACGGTGGTCATACCTGCACAGGTCATCATGGTCTGGCCCGTTGAACCGAAGGTGTGGTGATAAGGCAGGAAGGCCATATTCACGTCGCCGTGTCTTAAGTCCTCGCTGCAGAGAACCGACCATACGTTTGATGTTATATTGTACTGCGTAAGCATTACTGCTTTCGCAAGTCCGGACGTACCCGACGTGAACAGAATGATGGCGAGAGCTTTTCCGTCTACCGGAAGAGCTCTGAACTCAGCAAGTCCTTCCTCTCCCAACTCTTCGCTTTCCTTCATGAGAGCGGTCATGGAAACGAATCCTTCGTATTCGTCCATGCAGATATATTTAAGATCCTTGAATTTCTCATTGCCCTTGAGCTTTTCTATGAGATCTATATGGTCCTTGTCGAAAAGGAGATAATCGGATCTTGATTTCTCAAGAGACATCTCCAGCTCGTCGAAGGGAAGCCCCTTGTCCAGAGGAACCACGATCCCGAGGCCGCACTGCTGGGCATAGAAAGCTATGATCCACTCGTAACGGTTCTTTCCTATGATGGCCAGTCTTTTTCCCTTAAGACCGAGTCTGAGAAGCGCTGCGCCCAAAAGATCTATATCTTTTCTGAACTGAATGAAGCTCACTTCTTTGTACTCCGCAGGGTTTCCGCCGGATGCTTTTTTAGTTTTGATCTTGAACGCTATATCCTCGCCGAAGCGGTCCCTGCAACCGTCGAGAAGCTCCCTCATATCGTTGTAGAAGGGCATTTCTCTTATGGGTCTTAGTTGTGGGACCGGGATCCTCACGTGGGCATCATTTATTTCATTTTCTTTCATTTTATTACCATTTTCTCTCTTACTCTTTGCTCGCTGCAAAAATGTGACTTTTTATATATATCACTAATCTCGAATTTAGTAAAGAATATAAATACACATATCATACAATATATGTATATTAATCCAAAAAATATCAAATTGTATTCATATTTCTATTCAAATTATTTCTTCCAGGATACTCCCTATATCGGTCAAGTGATATGACTCGAAATACACACACTCAAGTCCGCATCCCGTGCAGAGATCTTTTATCTCACTGAAACGGCTATGGGCAGACAAATCCCCGTTGAATAACATTTTGTCCCCCACTCTTCCGCAGGCTCCTCCGATAAAGCCGTGATCGAAACCGGGCAGCAGAACCTCACCGGGATCCATCAGAAGACACTCTATTCCGGGGATTCTGGCGAGAGCTTTTGCTATACCTCTGTCTTCCGTGATGACATGGCTTTCATCAAGTACCGCAAGATTGCATTTCACATAGCCCTGAGGAACAGTGACAGGTACAAGACCTAAGGAAACGGCCCTGTCTTTAAGATCATCCGATGTGAACCTGCTGCATATGAAGTACCTTCCTACTGCAGCAGCATTGTACAGCACATCACCCGGGTATTTATACGACAAAGCCCCCGGATCCCCTTCATATATGCCGCTGGGAAGCTGGCAGTAGTAAATATCGGGATGACATGCTACAGCTTCATGGACATCAGCTTTTTCCCTCACCTTGATGATCTCATATCCTTCTTTTTCAAGGTACTGCAATAGCTCCTCATTCGCCTTTTCTGACACATATACCTTCAAGGCTGTCATCCTTTCTGAACCTGATATTAAGCTTAGGATACCTGCTTTTAAAATACTGCTTGTTTGCAGCCTTATGTCCCACTGCATAGTTAAACAGACTGCCCGGCGCTGCTATTTCAACAGCTGCGGTCTTCCCATCTGCAAGGATCGCCTCAATCTGCTTCTCTATATCGTCCCTTGCTATCTCGGATCTTACCACCTGCCCTATGGCCGGATGATAGGTATCCCCTTTTATGTACTCATTGCTCTTGAGCCCTATCCTGATGACGTTTATACCTGCAGCAGTCAGTATCCTGTACATGTCCGCAGTCCTCCGCACCATCTCATCCTCAGAGGGCGGTACATATTCTCCCTTCTCAAACATATCAGCGAGAGGTGTTCTGTCTATGACCACCGTGGGATAAAGCCTTGCTATGGAAGGCTTCATCTCCACTGCCTTTTTTGCGCTTTCGATGCACGACTCGTAGGAGTCTCCGGGAAGGCCTATCATAAGCTGTATTCCGAGGGTGAAGCCGTATTCGTGAATGAGTTTGCACGCCCGTTCAACGTCTTCTATGCTGTGCCCTCTCTTTGAAGCATCAAGTACACCCTGATCGAAAGACTGGACTCCCAGCTCTATGACATCCATCCCGTGATTTTTAAGATTATCCAGTATCTCCGGAGAAATATAGTCAGGTCTTGTCGAGCAATGTATTTTATCTATACGTCCGCTGTCCTTGTATTCCTTAGCCAGTTTGAGGAAAGCTGTCTGTTCTTCCATGGGTATACCGGTGAAACTCCCTCCGAAAAAAGACAGTTCAAGTTCCATGTCTCTGCCCTCCAGAGTCGAGAGCCACTCCTCTATGGTTTTCCTTGCATCGGAAACAGTCACGTCCCCGCTTCTCGCCGTGATGGCTTTCTGATTGCAGAAGACGCACTGGTGGGGACAGCCCCTGTGACTTATGAAAATGGGGATTATGGCATGTTTTTTCAAGTACTTTACCTCCCCTCAATTATATCTTTCCCAAGAAAATAAAAAAAGACCCGGAGAGGATTTCCGGGTCTAAAAGGTGTTATTCCATACTCTATAGCGGATAGAATATGGGAGTGAGGGCTACTATCAAAATGTATGCGATGATAGATGGGCCTATACCGTATCTGAAGTAGTCAGAGAATTTGTACCCTGCGGACATGGTCATTCCGACATGTCCGTTTGCAAGCGGCGTAGCATATGTAAGGGCTGCGCCGAGGCACATTCCGTAAGCTATGGTATAGGGGTTGATGCCGTTTGCCATGGCAAGTTCAAGTGTCGGCGGCATGATTATGAGAAGGCATGCCATATTGGACATGAACTCGCTCATCACCATTGCCACGAGCACCATGGCAGCAAAGAAGAGCATCTTGTTGGTGGACCCGTCAAAGAGATTGAGAAGTCCCCCGGCAAGGATCTTTGCACCTCCGCTCACCTGGATGGCTTTACCTATTCCCAGGCAGGAACACAGCCACAGGATGGTATTCCAGTCTATCCTCTTTACGGCATCTTTCTGGCTTATACAGCCGGTGATGATGCACAGGAGAGCACCTATCATTGCCACGACTCCTGTCTTGAAGAAGTTGGTGACAAAGAGCACTATCACGAGACCGAAGATACCCAGGGCCATTTTGCCCTTGGTAGTGAGTTTTGCCTTATCGCTGTCAAGAGTCTTTGCATCTGTATGATCATCCGGTCTGTCACCCCAGATCTTCTTTCCGTGAGGATAACCGATGTATACCATGTAGATGATCGTGACCACGGTAATGGGTCCGCAGACTTTGAGCAGATCCCACATGCCTATGTGAAGACCTGTCGCATCATTGAGAAGCCCGTCTACCGTCGGCTGAGTCGTCGACCCTACCAGAGTGCAGTGGCCGCCGAGGATGGCTGCCATAGCCATGGGAAGCACCAGGTTGCGGTACTTCATGTTCTTGGAACCTGCACTTGCGGACAGGGCGACAGCCATCAGCATTGCTATGACCGCGGTGTTTGTCAGGAAAGCGCTCATAAGAGCTGCAATGACACAAGAGATCAGAACGTATCTTCTCTCGTTGTCTTTTGACAGTTTTATCGCATAGTAACCTATGAATTCGGCAGCTCCGCTCGAGAACAGAGCTTCGCCTACGATGAGCATACCAAGCAAAAGCAGAAACGTATCCGATGCGAACCCGCTGAGTGCGTCTCCTACGGAGCAGCATCCACATGCCAGCATGGCCGTAAGTCCCATCAGAGCAACTGTTGCGCTTGGAAGAACATCTACAATAAATAATATTATGACTGCCGCAAATATTATCAAACTAATTACGGATGGAGCCATAAAAACATCCTCCTGTCCTTAAAGGAACATCTTTAATAATTTAACTGCAAATGTATTCGTGTAATTGTCAAAGCGCTTCTGAACAAGGGGATTATCCGTCGGAAGCACAACATCCTTCATAAGGCTGTCGAGATACTCAGACCTGAGAGGTTTGTCGA
The DNA here is from genome assembly GCA_964444315.1 of uncultured Oscillospiraceae bacterium. Classification (GTDB taxonomy): domain Bacteria; phylum Bacillota; class Clostridia; order Peptostreptococcales; family Anaerovoracaceae; genus RUG13409. The sequence continues at coordinate 5,070 of CAYUGP010000052.1, forward strand.
AGGACTCGTCCTTTGCAAAGTTCTCGGAGTTGAGTTTCTTCCCGAACGGTGTGCCCGGGTTGTCGAAACGACCGTACTCATAGAGGAACTGAGAGAGTTCCGCATAGTTGTTCATATCGACATCGCCCAGAGTGAGAGGAACCTTATCAAAGTTGAAGATATATCCTCCGCCCGGCATCATGATGTCGAGGAGTTCCTTTGCCTTATCCTTGCATTCCTGGGCTGTGCCCATCTTCACAAGGCTCAAAGGATACATAGCGGAAAGGATCATCTTGTCACCCAGCCTTCTCTTGAACTCGGCGGGATCACCGTTTTCACATTTGAGAACAGTGCTTGCCGGGAGATCATAGAGACAGTCTATGAATCTGGTCCAGTCAGCTTCTACGAAGAGGCTTGCTCTTGAGCCGCGGGCTGCAAACTGCTCCAGCATGTACTTGAATGTCGGGAACCAAAGCTCTTCGGCATCCTTCGTTCTCATGAACGGAGGCATATGAAGAGGCATTCCGACCGCTCCTTCCGGATGCGGGTTGGCGGGCATTCCCGTCTTGTACATATATGGGAGAAGTACTTCGCATGCTTCTTTGATCTGATCTCTTCTTCTTCTGAGGTCAGTACTCATACCGCTGAAGGATCTGAGCTGATCTGCGATGAAGTCAAGAGGCGCTGCGGTGAACCCGCCGCTGCCGGCAGGAGCACCTGCGTAGTACCCGTTTTTAGCCTTTGCTTTTCCGATGGCAGGTATCATTGCTCCACCGTCCTGAGCAGAAGACATATCCGCCATATTGAATGCTATGAGAGCCTTGTACGGATCGTTCTTAAGGTCAAGACTTGCATACTGACGGGGCAGAATGTGATCCATGATACATTTGATAGGATCTGCGATCAGCTCGTCATATTCCGTGTCGAGCATACCCACGACCTCGGGGTGCTGTACGAATCCGGATTCAGACATCTTGAATGACTGAGATCCGAGAAGCTTGTAGTACATAGGAGGTCTTGAGGTGACGCCTATGGGGTTGAAGGGACAGGTATCGGAATAGATCCTGTCTATGACTTCAAGCACTTTATCGGAAAGCATACCGTAGTTGTACTGGAATTCTCTCGGATCCACATCGTACAGCTGTGCTACGAGATACAGAGGTATCGTCATAGTGACCGGCATTCTCTCAGGAGTTATGTTGTTGTAGAAATCATTAAATAATTTCCCACGCTCTTGTTTTAATTCTTCTGGTGTTTTCATATCGTTTTCCTTAGAAGCAGCCAAGAACTGTCTTTAAGATCTCATCCTCATATGCACTTACCTGCTTTACGAGTATATCTCTGCAGTCCTCAAGGATGTAATCCTTGTACTCTTCTTTGATCTCTTCGCTGGATTTATAGTACTTGGACTTGACCGGAGGAAGAGTGTCAAGGCACTTGTGGATGGTATCCTCAGTGTTCTGTTTCCATGCCTTTTCTCCTGCGTTCTCATACTTGCCGTTCTCAGCAAGATACTGGATGACTGCATAGAGGTTCTCGACCTTGATGCTGTTGAGCGTAATGATGGTCTTGTCGAAGTTGAAGTACCAGTTTCCGCCGGGAGCGAGAGTATCGATGAGTTCTTTCATCTTATCGACGCACTGCTCTTTCGTTCCTGTCTTCAGGAGCATGATAGGATAGAATCCGGAGAGGATCATCTTATCGCCGAGTTTATCTTTCCAAACCTTGGGATCTCCTTTTTCGACAAGAAGTCTTGTTCCCTGCGGAAGATCTCTGAGGTAATCGAGATATCTTGTCCAGTCGTCCTCACAGAAGATCTTGAATGCCTGGCCGTTTTCGGCTGTAGCATGGATCAGCTTGGAGAATGAAGGATAATAGAGCTTCTCGAATTCCTTTGTCCTCATGAATGTGGGCATATGGCCCGGCATCCATGCGGATCCCAGATGAGATTTAACTGCCGGTTTGGCATATTTTACGAGCATGGGAACGACTGCGTCTGCCGCTGCCGCTACCTTATCCGGGCAGCGCTTGAAGTCTTTGCTTATTCCTGTGAATCCACGGGGATAATCGGAGACGAAGTCCATCGGGGCCAGAGATCTCGAACCCATGGGTCCGGGGATTGCGTAGTAACCGAGTCTCTCGGATACCTTTGCATAGGCCTGGCCGTATTTTGCCATAGTATCGTTCTTGGATTTGATCGACATGTAGAAGATAGCCATCGCTCTGGCTTCGTCTACGCCGAGCATATTTGCGAACAGACGCGGGAGCGCTTTTCCGAGCATGAAATCATAGGGTGATTCGATGAACTCGTCATATTCTTCAGGTTCCATCGTGTGGATCTCCGGATGCTGCATAAATCCACCGGATCCCATCTGAACGCCCTTGTTTCCGGAAACTATGGAGTGGAACGGCAGTCTTCCGGAATCCTTTGGAAGCATATCCGCAGGAAGGTGCTGCGCCATGTTGTAGAATGCGTCTTCAAGATTCTCAAGAGTCCAGAGAGTCTTTCCGAGCGGCAGTCCGTATTCTTCTATATATACTTCTGTAGAAAGGTTGAAATCGATAGGTACTTTATCAGGAATGATACCTCTGTAAAGGTCATCCCATCTCTTTGCCCTTTGTTCTTTTAATACTTTTAATTCGTTTGCGTCCATAATGTTTCCCTTCTCTAAAAACAAAGGCTGCAAGAAACCCCTGCAGCCTTTAAAAAACCTAAGCTGATTATGCTTCGTCTTTGAATGCCGGGAGGAGTTCAGCTTTTGCAAGGATGCAGCAGATGAATCCTACTACGGAGAATGCGAACTGGAAACGAGCTGCATTCATGAAGGACGGGATAGAGAACTGTGCGTCTACGATCTTGCCCCAAACTGTTGTGCAGACGGAGGTTCCGAGGAGCCATGCTGCGAAGTTGCAGAGACCAACTACCTTACCGAAGTTCTTAACAGTTACCTGATCCTTCAGCATTGCATAGATCGTTGTGACCTCGATGGAAGAACCGAATCCGATGAGAGCGAATACGATGTCCCAGCCAAGTTTGCCCAGTGAAGGCATTGCGAATGCTACCATACCCATACCTGTGAGGAAGAGTACGAAGGAGATGAGTGTCATGACCTTCGGGGTTGCTCCCTTGATCCTCATGAGAGTACCAAGGAGAAGTCCGGAGATGATACCTGCGATTGTGTTGACGTTGATGATTCCTGTTGCTTCGACACTTTCGAATCCAGCGCCCTGGGAGAGCATCGTCTTACCCCAGTTGGTAATGAATGTGTTGATAGCGCCGTTGAAGCTGATGGATCCGATGAGTACCAGCCATACCTGAGGCTGAATGATGATCTTTCCGATTCCCTTGAACGGATTCTCGGCCTTCTTGGGTGCCGGGTGAGCCTTGCCTTCGAGTTCGTCTACAGAGTAGAGACCGCAGGATTCCGGATCTTCTCTGGTGAGCAGGAAGATGGCTACTGTGATGACTACGACGACGATCGCGAAGTAGACCATGGACTGTCTTCTTCCCCAAGCTCTCAGCATCAGTACGAGCGGAGTAGCTGCGAAGAATGTTCCGATCTTGGAAGCTGCCATGACTTTTGCGTTGACGTTTGCATACTGGTCAGCTCTTGTCCAGTTAGCAATCAGTCTGGAAAGTGCGGAGAATACGACTGCGCCGCCGAATCCCATGAGAGCTCTTGAGAGGATCATGAGAGGATAGCTGTCGGAGAAAGCAAGGATCGCAAGACCTACTGCCATAATGGAGTAAGAGAAAGCGATGAGTTTCTTTCCGCCGAATCTGTCGACGAGCATTCCGCCGGGCAGGTTAGCAAATGAATACACATAGCTGAAAATTGATGTGAACATAGCAACCTGTTCAGGTCCCCAGCCGAGTTCCTGTGTTGCCTGAGATGCTACAACGCCGCCGGATGTTCTGATAAATACGAAGACGATGTAGGCGAGGATAGGAGC
>CAYUGP010000053.1:0-8994 GCA_964444315.1 uncultured Oscillospiraceae bacterium
GCAGGCGATCTTCTCGGCAGACATTCTCAGACGCAGGAACAAGACAAGGGGCGGATCTACCCCTAAGATCTTTGATACCAGCGTCATCATCGACGGCAGGATATATGAGATCCTGAAGACCGGTTTTCTTGAAGGGAATATCATTATTCCCGATTTTGTGCTTGTCGAACTCAGGCACATCTCAGATTCCGCAGACGATTTGAAGAGGAACCGCGGCAGGAGAGGCCTGGACATACTCAATTCCATACAGGAAGAGTTCGGCATAGAAATCTATGATACGAGCTCCAGCAAGGAAATAGCGAAGATACCGGAGGTGGATCTTAAACTTTTAAAGCTTGCCGAGATACTTGGCGGAATGGTAGTGACCAACGATTACAACCTCAATAAAGTCGCAGGAGTGCAGGGGATAGGCATACTTAATATAAACGAGCTGGCAAATACACTGAAGCCCGTAGTCCTTCCCGGAGAAATAATGAAAGTCACTCCCGTAAAGGAGGGCAAGACCGAAGACCAGTCGGTGGCCTATCTTGACGACGGCACCATGGTGGTCGTCCAGGGTGGCAGAAAGTATATAGGAAAGACCATAAACGTCACAGTGACCAGCGTCCTTCAGACATCGGCCGGAAGGATGATCTTCGTAAAACCTTAGCATAGATTATGAAAAAATTTGCTGTAGTTATCCCCGCGGCTGGAAGATCGACCCGCATGGGAGGACGGAAAAAAGAAAATATAGTCATCGGTGACATGACTGTCCTGGATCACGTCAGGAAAGCATTCGAATCTTTCGACAGGATAGTGGTCGTCGGTCCGGGTGGAGATGTGCCGGGCGGAGAAAGAAGGCAGGATTCCGTGATGAACGGGCTTGCGGCTTTGGGAGATGAGTACGAGTTCGTCCTCGTACATGACGGAGCAAGGCCTTTTGTGAGCGCAGACGTCATCGAAAGAGTCAGGGATGCTCTTCTTTCCGGTTCGGACGCAGTTATCCCCTGCGTCAGGCCAAAGGATACCATAAGGACCGCGGACCGTACTCTTGACAGGTCATCGCTGTATGCGGTGCAGACGCCTCAGGGTTTCAAGCTCGATGTTCTCAGGCGATGTTATGAAATAGTAAAGGAAGACGGCGTCGATGTGACAGACGATGCATCTGCGGTGGAGTACTGCGGATACAAGGTCGATATAGTGGAAGGGGATTATGCAAACTTGAAGATCACCACTCCTGAAGATCTTCCCTCGGAGAACAGGGTGAGATTCGGGACAGGATACGATCTCCACAAGCTGGTCGAGGGAAGAACTCTTTGGCTCGGGTGCGTAGAGATACCCTTTGAAAAAGGCCTTCTGGGCCACTCGGATGCAGATGTCATAGCCCACGCCATAGCAGACGCAATGCTCGGCGCGGCAGCTCTCGGTGATATAGGCAAACACTTCCCGGATACGGCAGCGGAAACCGAAGGAATGAGCGGAGAGAGGATATTGTCGGAAACGGCAGAGATACTGAAAAAAAACGGTTTCGAAGTGAAAAGCGTTGACGCAACGCTCATAGCTCAGAGGCCCAAGATCTCGCCGTACACGGATAAAATGAGAGCAGCCATAGCAAAGGCTCTCGGCATAGATATCAGTAAAGTATCGGTTAAAGCAACCACGGAAGAAGGCATGGGCCCTACCGGAGAAGGGCTGGCAATGGCCGCATATGCAGCGGCAACTGTTGAGGAATTGTAATATGAAAGTATCGGATATGTTTTTAACAACTTTGAGAGAGGTCCCCGCGGAGGCGGAGATACCTTCTCACATACTGCTCTTAAGAGCCGGTTTCATAAGGAAACTTGTATCGGGTATCTACGGATTCCTGCCCCTTGGAAACAGGACTCTTAAAAAGATAGAAAGTATAGTGCGTGAAGAAATGGACGCTGCGGGAGCTCAGGAGATACTAATGTCCGCTCTTCAGCCTGCAGAGCTCTGGCAGGAAAGCGGACGCTGGGGAGTATACGGTCCTGAGATGTGGAGGATCAAGGACAGGAACCAAAGGGAATTCTGCTTAGGTCCCACTCATGAAGAGATATTCACGGATATAGTCCGTCAGGCGGTGTCATCTTACAGGCAGCTTCCGCTAAACCTTTACCAGATACAGACGAAATACAGGGATGAAGCGCGTCCCCGTTTCGGACTCATGCGCTCAAGAGAGTTCATAATGAAGGATGCCTATTCCTTTGACAGGGATGAAGCCGGCCTCGATATTTCATACAAAAAGATGTATGACGCATATACAAAGGTATTTACCCGCTGCGGGCTCTATTTCAGACCGGTAGAGGCTGATTCCGGAGCCATAGGAGGCAACAACTCCCATGAGTTCACAGCGCTTTCCGAAGTCGGTGAATCCGAGATAGCCTACTGTCCGGAGTGCGATTTCGCGGCAACCTCCGAAAGGGCGGAGTTCAGGGACGAGCCCGTTGCAGCTGAAGAAGCCAGGGCTCTTGAAAAAGTAAGCACTCCAGGTACCAAGACCATAGAGGCCGTGTGCGAATATCTTAAGGCTGATGTTAAGCATTCTATCAAGGCTCTGCTTCTTCAGGTGGCTGAGGAAGAGGGCGACGGAGTACATTATGTACTGGCCCTCATAAGAGGAGACAGGCAGCTCAACATGACTAAACTTGTCAATGCCCTTGATGTGCCTGAGTACCTTGTTTCCATGGCAGATGAAGAAAAGATGGCTGCAGTGACCGGATGCGTAGGAGGGTTCACGGGACCCATAGGCATACACGACTGTCTCGTGCTCATGGACAGCGAACTCAAGGGAAGCGTCAACATGGTCTGCGGTGCCAACGAGAAGGATTTTCACTATACAGGAGTCTGCGAAGGTAGGGATTTCAAGGCTGACAGGATCTTAGATCTCAAGCTTCTGCAGGCGGGAGATCCCTGTCCGTGCTGCGGAAAACCTGTGAAGACTGCAAGGGGCATAGAAGTAGGACAGGTCTTTAAACTTGGCACAAAGTATTCAAAGCCCATGAACTGTATCTACAGAGATGAAAATCAGGTCGATCACCCGGTGGTGATGGGCTGCTACGGTATAGGGGTATCCCGTACCATGGCTGCGATAGTTGAGCAGCATCATGATGAAAACGGAATAATCTGGCCCATGAGCGTGGCGCCTTTCCATGTGGATATAGTGGTGGCAAAGGCAGACGATCCGGTGCAGAAAGCCCTTGCAGAAGATATAGAAGGAAAGCTCGAGGCAGCCGGTGTCGAGGTCATGCTGGATGACAGGGACGAAAGGCCCGGAGTCAAGTTCAAGGATGCCGATCTCATAGGTATCCCGATCAGGATAACCGTCGGCAAGAAAGCCGGGGAAGGCATAGTGGAATATAAGCTCAGAAGGGGAGGAGAAATGGAAGAACTCCCTGCAGAAGAGGCAGTATCGAAGGCTGCAGCCCTCGTGAATGCCGAGAGAAGAGGATAGACATATGAAGGTATATAACACCCTTACGAGAAAAAAAGAGGAACTGGTCCCCATAGATCCTTCGGAACTTAAGATGTATGTATGCGGACCTACAGTGTATAACTACATACATATAGGCAACGCCCGTCCTTTTGTTGTCTTCGACACCATGAGGAAGTACCTCAAGTACAGAGGACAGAATGTGAAGTACGTTCAGAACTTTACGGATGTGGATGACAAGATCATAAACAGAGCGAAGGAAGAGGGTATCTCTGCTCTTGAGGTGGGAGAGAAATATATAGCTGCTTATTACGAGGATGTAAAGCAGCTCAATATAGACAAAGCCGACGTTCATCCCAGAGTCACGGAGACCATGCCTGAGATCATCGCATTCGTGCAGGGTCTCATAGACAAAGGTATGGCCTATGAGGTGAACGGAGACGTATATTACAGGACAAGGAAGTTCCCCGGATACGGGAAACTTTCAGGCCAGAACATCGACGACCTTGAAGCCGGCGCAAGAATAGAGGTGGGAGATATAAAGGAAGATCCCCTTGACTTCGCCCTGTGGAAAGCAAGGAAAGAAGACGGAGAGATAGCCTGGGAGAGCCCATGGGGTCTCGGCAGGCCCGGGTGGCACATCGAGTGTTCGGCCATGAGCAAGAAGTATCTCGGCGAGACCATAGACCTTCACTGCGGAGGAGAGGACCTTCAATTCCCTCATCATGAGAACGAGATAGCCCAGTCTGAAGGATTGTCAGGCAAGACGTTCAGCAACTACTGGATGCACAACGGATTCATCAATATCAACGGGGAGAAGATGAGCAAATCGGCAAACAACTTTTTCCTCGTACGAGACATACTTAAAGAGTATGAGGGCGAAGTCCTCAGGTTCTTCCTTCTTTCGTCTCAGTACAGAGGACCTATCAATTTCTCGCGGGAGCTCATGGACAGCGCAAAAGCTTCTCTTGAGCGTATGAGAAACTGCAAGGAGACTTTGCAGCATATTGCTGAGAACGGACCTGAGGGCGGGGCTGCGGATGCATCGAAGTATGCAGCTTTCAAGGATAAGTTCATAGAGGCGATGGATGACGATCTCAATACGGCAGATGCCATTTCCGCAGTATTTGAGATGATCACGGAGATAAACAAGGATGCAGCGTCGGGAATGAGCAGGAGCGAGGCAAAAGCTGCTCTCGGACTTCTTGATGAACTTACCGCGGTGCTGGGACTGCTCAGAAAAGATGCTGAGAATACTGTTGACGCCGATATTCAGGAGCTCATAGATGCAAGGACCAGAGCAAGAGCGGAAAAGAACTGGGCAGAGGCCGACAGGATCAGAGACGAACTGGCAAAGATGGGCATCACTTTGAAGGATACGCCGCAGGGCGTGCAGATCATAAGAAACTGATGGATAAGAAGGATTGCGGATCTCTGACGCTGGCTTTTCTCGGAGATGCGGTTTACGAGCTTTTCATCAGGGAAAGGGTAATAGGCAGAGGTTCATCGCCTAAAGTCGATATATTGAACAGGGAGAGCACCCGCTATGTCAACGCAGGCGCACAGGCGCGTGCGATAAAGGCAATGATAGACGGGGGATTCCTTAGCGAAGAGGAGGTCTCGGTCGCAAAGAGAGCGAGGAATCACAGGACATCGACAAAGGCAAAGAATGCAGACCCGGTGGATTATAAATGGGCGACAGCTTTAGAGGCACTGATAGGATGGTTAAAACTAAACGGTCAGGAAAACAGAATGACGGAAATAATGGAAGAAGCCGCAAGGATAACGGAAACCCAAATCCCAATCTCCTCATAGGCAGAAATCCCGTATCCGAGGCGATAAAAGCAGGCCGGACCATAGATAAGATCCTGATGCAGAAAGATGCACAGGGTTCGGCTCTTAAAATCGCAAAGGATGCAAGAACCGCAGGCATACAGATACAGTATGTGGACAAGGCCGTGCTGGACAGGCTCGCTCCGGGAAGGCCTCATCAGGGAATAGCCGCTTATGCAGCGGCTCACGCCTATGTGGATGTAGAAAGCATCATCGATGCAGCTAGGGCGAGGGGAGAAGATCCGGTCGTGGTCATACTTGATAACCTTGAAGACCCTCACAATCTGGGGGCTATAATGAGGACCGTTGACGGCGCCGGATTCCACGGAGTGATAATTCCAAACAGACGCAGCGTATCCCTTACTGAAACGGTCGCGAAAGCAAGCGCAGGGGCTATAGAGTACGTTCCTGTCGCTAAAGTATCGAACCTTGCACAGACAGTTGATTATCTTAAATCGGAAGGGCTTTGGATAGCCGCAGTCGACATGGACGGAAAACCCTACGATGAGACTGATCTGAAAGGGCCTCTAGCAATAATAATAGGAGCTGAAGGCAGCGGAGTTTCGGAGCTCATGAGAAAGAAGGCTGATTTCATAGTTTCCATACCCATGAGGGGACAGGTCAATTCGCTCAATGCAAGCAACGCGGCGGCGGTGATACTTTACGAAGCGCTTAGACAAAGGAGATAGATTGTATACTGAGGAAAGCATAGAAAAGATCCTTGAACAGTACAAAGAGGTCGTCCGTACAAAAGCCGGCCTCTATTTTGTCCTAGGCGCTGAAAAGGACGATCTCATACAGGAAGGTATGATAGGGCTGGTAAAGGCATATAACAGCTACGATGCTTCAAAAGGGGCTTCTTTTTCGACCTTCGCAGAACTTTGCATAGACCGCCAGCTCATAAACGCAGTCAAGGCGTCTTCAAGGCAGAAAAATGCTCCTCTCAACCTTGCGGTATCATTAGATAGGCCTGCCGGTGAAAACGAAGACAGCCCTTCCCTCGGCGAGACTCTGGTAGCCGGTTACGATTCAAATCCCGAAGATCAGGTGCTTTACGAAGAGCTGATGGAACTCCTTGCAGATCCGGAAAAGAGCATACTCAGTCCCTTCGAGCAAACAGTGTTCGGGCTTCTTCTTAAGGGGAACAAATACAAAGAGATCGCAGATACCCTCGGTAAGTCACCGAAACAGATCGACAACGCAATTCAGAGGATAAGAAAGAAGATCAGCATTTTCATTTAAATTCCTTTTCATTAGTATCTTGTCAGACCACTGATTTAGTGCTAATATATTTGAGTCGCTAAAGGCGTGCTGCTCTAGCTCAGTCGGTAGAGCACCACATTGGTAATGTGGAGGTCGGCAGTTCGAATCTGCTGGGCAGCTCCAAAAGAAAACCTGAGGTCATAAGATCTCAGGTTTTTCGTTACTGTATTCTCTTTATGAAGCACCTTCTTCTCTTGTGCTGTTCTTTTTCGAAGTATTTCCACTGAGCAAGGACCTTTTCGTTGAGTTCCAGGGTAGGACCTGTCTCAGCATAGCGTATGCCCATATCCCTGCAGCCTCTGAGCATCTTCTCCATGACGACTCCGTTCAGACCGGTATTCTGGTAATCGGGGTGGACTGCTATGAGAAGCAGATCTATGGTGTCATTCTTTCTAAAGCTTTTCAGTATGTCTATCCAGCCGAAGGGCAGGAGTTTTCCGTCGTGCTTTTTCAGGGCATCAGCCATACTGGGAGCGCCTACTCCTAAGGCGACCATGTTTTCATTTTCATCCATAACGAAGCAGGCAAGCTTAGGATTGATCAGGGGTGCGAACTTGGAAGCATACTTTTCTATCTGTTTTGCAGACAGCTCGACAGTCCCGTAAAGGGGCGCATATGCTATGTTGACGAGAGCAAAGAACTTTTTGAGCAGCGGTATGTATCCGAGAACGGTCTTGGCATCGTGGACGTGAAGACCTGTCGTTTTGATGACGTGCCTGCTTATCCTGTCCCAGCGTTCATATGCCTTTACGTCCTCTTTGCCGGGAAGGGTGATGAGGTTCTCTACCCAGTCCACGTCTTTTACATATCCGAGCCTTTCGAGCTGCTTGGGGTAGTAGGGATAATTATAGTAGGTAAAGAAGCAGCTTCTGCGGTCGAAGCCTTCGATCAGCATTCCTTCTCTGTCCATGTCGCTGAAACCCAGCGGCCCCTGTACTTCGTTTAGGCCCAGTTCCTTTGCCCAGCCTTCTACGGTTGCGAAAAGCGCGTCAACGACTTCATCGTCATCTATGAAATCCACCTGTGAGAAACGAAGGCGTTTCGTGCCCCATTTTTCATTCGCCCTTTTGCTGTAGATGGCACCTATGCGTCCGACTGTTTCACCGTCTCTGTATGCAAGCCAGCATCTGGCGTCGCAGTATTCGAATGCGGGGTTTTTCTTTGGGTCCCAGTCGCTCAGGTCGTCATCATAGGTGTTGGGGATATACTGGGGAACGTCCTTGTAGAACTTGGTGGGGAATTCAACAAAAGTCTTTCTCTGAGCTTTTGTCTTTACTTCCACTACAGATACCATTATTGCCTCACCTTTCTATTTTTACACATGTATATACTTATTCTACGCTTGTTGAATAAAAAAGAAAAGAAAAAAGCTCCGCATGCGGAGCGTTAAGTCAGTTTGTCATGTATGTCAGAAGAACATCATCTGATCGCTTACCTGAAGTTTGACTTTTTCGGCGATCAGTTTGACATCTTTCAGGATGCTTTCTATGTCTTCATTTTTCATTCCGTAGGACTGGAGCCTTATCCTGATCTGATATTCGAATATCTCATCTACCGTCAGGTCTATATCACCTCTGTTGAGTGCGGAGATCGCTATGGTGGCGTAGGGCAGGAAGAGGTACTTCTGAAGAACATATTCGTTCATAGTGATGGGAAGCTTATAGTCTCTGCATATGTTGTAGAGAGAATAGTCGAAAGCGGGGGAGTTCCAGGTCGAACTTATGAACATCCTTTCAGAGATGAATCTCGTGTAGTTAGGGTAGTCTGCATAAGTCTGGGTGTTGATCCTGTACTGTGCTATATCTGTGGTAGCCCTTGAGAATGTACCGGGTTCGAAGAACGTATCGAGCTTCCTTAAGAATACATCCTTTCTTTGAACGACTATGTCTTTATATATAAGATCGGCTAAATGATCAAGAGACTTGAAATGATACACTATGGTACCTAGGTTCACACCGGCTGTTTTGGCGACCTGTGCATAAGTAGTGTTATTGTATCCGTGTTTGTAGAAGAGTGCCCTTGCGGCTTCTTCTATTTTTCTTTTGGTTTCATTCCCGGCAGCATATGTCGCCATATTATCACCCTCCTTGAATAAACATTATATGATAACGAAGGCTCTTTTACCAGTGTAAACTGTATTGCAATGTGAAGATTTTTTATAAAGTATGATATAAATTATGAAATCCATATAAATTTATAAGATTATAAAGTTTTTGTTGCACAGTTTATAAAATTATATTATTATAAATATGCGGATATGTGTTAATCCGCGGGACTTATTCCGATTATTCGGAAAGTTATTATTTAGTCAGTTATTATGAAGGAGGAATTTATGGACATTAATTCATTAACTGATCTTCAAAAGAAAGAGGAAATTAAAAAGACCAGATCTAAGGCTGCTGTAAGCCTTGCTGCTCCTATCCTCGCCTACATCGTCTTCGTATTTATCAGAACATCCGGCGGCGTTG
>CAYUGP010000054.1:0-2962 GCA_964444315.1 uncultured Oscillospiraceae bacterium
CACATCACATATTGTTTTATATCCCGCTTTCTGTGCTTCACTGTTTTCAGGACACACCTCAGGAATCTGCACCAAAATAAACTTCCTATGTCCACCATCAGATGCGTTCAGTTGCATAACAGCATGGGCAGTTGTAGCACTGCCAGAAAAGAAATCTAAAATAATACTATCTTTCCCTTCATTCCCATTAACCAAAAGTGATACCATCTTCATGATTAATTCTTTAGGCTTAGGGAAATCAAAGATTTTTCTACCGAGAAGACTTTCTAATTCTTTTGTTGCAAGATCAGTGCTACCCGCATCCTCATAGTTCCATAAATCAACAGGGACCATACCACCATCCATCTCAGAAAGAAACTTCTTCAGTCTCGGATATTGATTTTCTCCATTTTTTCCCCAATATAGCTTATTATCTTTAACATGTTTTTCATAAGTAGCTTTTTCGTATTTCCATGCATTTGTCGGATGCTCAACCAATTGACCAGTATAAGGATTTATAAGGGAATAAACGAGGTTTGGTCTTTGCTCTCTGGTCGCTGGATTCACGTAAGAAACACTAGTCCAAACCCCTCTTGGATCATTATCAGGATTTGAGTAAATTGAATCCGCTTTTTCATTTCTTTTTTCTTTAATCGATGTTATCGCGTTAATGTTTTTGGCATAGCACAATATTGGTTCTGTAAGTGTTGTAAACCGCTTTGCGTTGTTGCTCCTGGTATACCGTTTTTCCCAAACTATATTCGAAACAAAATTCTGGGACCCGAATATTTCATCACATATATTTCTCAAATTATGAGACTCATGTTCATCAATTGAAATAAATATTAGCCCATCATCTGACATAACAGTTCTTGCAACTAATAAACGAGGATAAAGCATTGAGCACCAATCCGAGTGGAAACGACCATTTGAATCTGTATTCTTGAACATTCTATCACCTGTTTCGTTAACCACACCGATGTCACGTTCATACTCTGTAAGTGCCAATTTATAATCATCCTCATACAAAAAATCATTCCCCGTATTATACGGAGGATCAATATAAATAATTTTGATTTTCCCCAAATAGCTTTCCTGGAGAAGTTTGAGAACATCTAGATTATCACCTTCGATATACAGATTCTCTGTAGTATCCCAATTAACACTCTCTTCTGGACAAGGTCGGAGTGTTTTACGAATAGGTTTATTTGCTTCAACAATTGCAGCTTTTTTCCCCACCCAGGTAAATTCATAAGCCTCATCGCCTTCCACAACGTCATCAGATAACATCTGTCGAAGTATCTCAAAGTTGACAGCTTTCTTTAGCTTACCATTCTCATCAGTTGTTTCTGTAATACAGTTTGGAAACAACTCACCAATTTTCTCAATATTCACTGTCGTTAAATCCAGTGTTCCCATTTTCATTTTATCCATAAAAACTTGTTACCCTTTCTTGTTTTGCTTCATGGTTCAATAGCACCTCTTTTTCTTTTAGAATCAGCTTAAATTCTTGCTTATAATGATTATCGAAAATGTCATGGTAGATCATACTCAACACGTAGTGAATTTCCTCCGAAGGAAGGTCTTCAATAATAACATGTAGTTCAAATATCTGACCAACATTAAGCGCTATCGGACTAAGATATTTCTTTTCATCATTGGCTCTGTTAATTCCCAATCTGAAATTTACGGCAGTTCCATTCCCCACATTCTCTATTTTAATAGGTAAACTTACATATTTCCTTTGCTTTAACACCTCTCCTATATTTGCTTTTTCCCAGCCAAACCCTTTATGTTTTAACAATTCTATTTGTTCTTCCGATAAATCTAATGCATAACGAATTCCCTTATTGTTGATAGTTACTACAGCGCGCTCAAATGGCCTTTTTTCATAATAAAGAGGCTCAAGGTCTTCAACTGTAGTGGCTATATCGTTCATATTATCGTTCTTATCGATCTTTGCTTTTCCAAGTAAATCATAGGACAAATTATAATTGCTTGTTTCTACCTGTTGTGAAATAACTATATATGGTAGCACTCTATTTATCTCATCGTCCCTGTAGCTTTGAATAGATGTTTTTACTGTAATATATACTCCTATAGCAGCACCTACAGCCGCTAGTACTGTTCCATAGTATTGCAAAACATCCCCAGCACTCCATTCTGCCACAAAAAATGGTATGTTTGTCCTTAACTTAAATAATGAATGGATAATTAGAGGCACTCACAAAGCCAACATAACAAACCCACAGATTAGTATTGCCCAGCATTTTTTGCTAACTCTGTTTTTCAATTGTTGCTCTCCAGTTCTTTTCTTAGCCTTTTCAATTCAGCATTCAAATGTATCTGTTTATTCAGCTGCTTTTCTTTTCGTATCTTAGCTTGCAAAAGAGCTATTTGTTTCTGTAATTCTTGTCTGCGTGCATCACGTTCCACAGATTCTTTAAGCGTTTCTTCTTTTTCTGTCTGCAAAAGATCTCCTGCTATCTGCCGCACAAAGTTCTCGTATACAACATCTAAAGTCAAACCTTCAACTTTTAAAGGCAAGTCCTCTTCCGATAACCATTCGGTATGGTAATATGCACCGACTTTAAAAGTATTTCCTGAGGCAGTTTCTTCCTTGTATGCTGTCCAAGCTTGATACTTTTCATTGTATTCTAGAAGGAACACAATGTGATAGGGTATTTCTTTATCTATTTGTTTTAAGACTGAAATGTCTAACCGGGGAGATGATAACTTGATTTCAAAGACTTCTATCTCCGTCACTGCCTTTCCAACTGATAGATTCATGGTCGTTGAGGCTATCTTATTACGCCAATAGATAACTTTTATCTGATCAACAAAAATCTGCTTGAGTTCAGGTGTGACAGAAAGATTATCATAGAACTTCTGTTTTGGAATTCTTTTATTAAATTCTGTACTAGTTGGTAGTCCTATCAATACAATACTCCTATTTCACCACAAGGAAGCATATAAGCTCAAA
>CAYUGP010000054.1:2972-8911 GCA_964444315.1 uncultured Oscillospiraceae bacterium
ATTTCTGACATCAATGCAGATGTGCCGCCCTCTGAGAATAGACTATCAATATCACTTTCTATACCGTATGGATAAGGTATGAAATCAACATAATCGAAAAATCCTGCGAACTCTGGCTTTGATGCCAACAGACTGCAGTATATCCTCTTCATCTGGAACGGAAGCTTTGAGAAAGCGCTCAGCTCATCACTGAACAGCTCCATCGCCCGCAGGCTGTCATTCAATGGGTTGTTAACTTCGTCTACTTGGAGTTTATCGTCTTTGACAAGCCTGTGGTACGGTTTCTGCGGAAACAATAAAGGTGAAAGATACAAAGTATCTATCACCTTTGACTTGACTTCTTTACCTATCCATGGCTGTATAAACTTAATATCGTGATTTACGATATTGTGACCACAGATGTACTCACTGCCATCTATGAACGCACTAAACTCAGCAGCTTTGCTTGAATGCAGCTTTGCACCGTCAAACCTGCAAGCACCTGCATCATGGACGCGTTTATCTTTAGTTCCTACTTCTGTGTCTATGAAGACAATAGACTTATCGGCCACGAAAATAAACTTTCTTTAGATTATTCCAATCATCAACTTTCAGTTGTTCGCGATAACTAATATCTTATTAATTATATCCTAAGGTGTAGACAGAAACAATATTTGGTTGTTGACAACCGTCCAAATCCAATATCCTCACCATCAGAAGATGAACGATTATCGATGTGTATAACGACAATAAAAAAGAAGACGTAACAGCAATCATCTGTTACGTCCCCTTTCTGCCTGTTTAACTCCTTGTTAACTGCACACTTTACTTGTTTTCAAGTTCGTCTTGCAGTTCTAGTCCTACCTTGATTCCCTTTGAAAAACCGAACAATTCTGCCTCTGATAAGATCTCATTAAAGAAATCTTCATCAACATCATAACGGCTTTGAAATGCGTCGATCTTCTCTTGAAGTGACTCGGGATTTGGGGTGTCTGGCATCAGCTTATCTAAAACTTCATATTTCATGTTTTTGACCTCCCTTTCTATGAAAATCATAACAGGTATCTGCGAAAAAATCTAAATCTATTTAGTTGTTATCAGCACCAACCAGTGGTTGTTAAACATGCCCCAAAGCCTTGAATTTCAAGCAATTCGGGGTATACAACTGATGGTTGTTGCCTATGACAAAATAAAAAAAGGTGTAACAACATTTCATTGTTACACCCTTTAATCCACATATTTTCAGATATCCTCAGTCATCTTCCGTCTCTGCATCGATCTCTTTTATCTCGAACTGATTCCCCGTTACGAGATAGGTCTCAGGGCTCTTGCAGTAAGGACATATCCTTCCGTACTTTACGGTCTCGTACTCCCTTTTACAGCTTTCGCAGAAAGTGACCGCCAGCATAGTCTCTATCTTCAGAACGGATCCTCTGAAAAGATCCTCCTTTTCAGCATACCAGTTCCAGCAGTCTTCAAGCTGCTCATTGATGATGCCTGATACTTCGCCTATCTGAAGTGTGACGGAGGCAACTCTTGTGACCCTGTTCTCTTCCGCCACGTCCTTGAGCGTCTTTATAACATGTTTTACGACTCCTAGCTCGTGCATTATCTTCTCCTGAACTCCTCCATCCAGCTAAGAAGTCTTCCTTCCCAGGCTTCCATTCCCTCTCCGGTTTTTGCGGATATCTCGAACACCTCTATTTCCGGATTGAGCCTTTTTACCCTTTCCTTCAGTTTCCCGAAATCGAAATCGAATACGGACACAGTATCGGTCTTCGTAACGAGAAGCACCTGGGATTTTTGGAACATGAGAGGATACTTCAGCGGTTTGTCGTCCCCTTCGGGCACGCTGAGTATCATGACGTTCTTCATCGCTCCCGTATCGAACTCGGCGGGGCATATGAGATTCCCTATGTTTTCGAGGAAAACGAGATCAAGGCCTCTCGGATCGAACTCCCTTAAGGCTTCTTCGGTCATGCCTGCATCAACGTGGCACATGCCGTCTGTATGTATCTGTATGCTTCTGGCGCCCGCTTCCTCTATCCTTACGGCGTCTACGTCGGATGCAATATCAGCCTCAATGACTCCTATCTTAAGTCTGTCCTTAAGATCCGCAATGGTCCTTAAGAGAAGCGTCGTCTTTCCGCTTCCCGGAGAGCTCATAAGATTTATGAGGAAGAGACCGTCTTCCTTAAGCCTTTCTCTTAAAGCCTCCGCATCCCTGTCGTTGGATGCGGTTATGGATTCCTTGACTTCTATGGTCTTCATTATTTGTCCTTGCCCTTGATCTTGTTAACGAGTATCTTTCCGGCGCGCTTGGTGACGTAAGGCAGAAGTTTGCCTACCTTCTCTTCGGCCTTGCTCATATTGCTGTTTTCGGGATGATCCCTTCTCAGGTGGATGGCATCGAACTCGCACTTGGTGGTGCAAAGACCGCAGCCTATGCAGCGGTTGGTATCCACCGTCGTGGCTCCGCAGCCAAGGCATCTTGCGGCTTCGGCCTTGACCTGCTCCTCCGTAAAGCACAGCCTAAGGTCATCGAAAGTTTCCTTTGCCACGCCTGCCTTTCTTCCCGGGATCTGGCGCTTCGCATTGTCGAAGCTCTCCATCTTAGTCGGATCGGCAATATCGTTTTTATCGAGCTCTATGAACTCCCTTCTGTCTCTTGCAAGATCAAGCCTGTTTCCGGGATGTACGTATCTGTTGATGGATACGGCGCCTTCTCTTCCGCCCGCAATTGCATCTATGGCGAATCTGGCTCCCGTGAAGATATCTCCGCCTACGAAGACATCGGGCTCCGCAGTCTGCCTTGTGAGAGGATCGGCTATTGCCGTTCCGCCCGGCCTTACTTCCACTTTGCTTCCCTTAAGGAGATCGCCCCAGACTGCGGACTGTCCTATGGACATGAGAAGGTTGTCGGCCTTCACCGTGATGCAGTCGTTTTCGTCGTATTCGGGACTGAAACGTCCGTCCTCTCCGTAGACTCTCGTGCAGCGCTTGAAGACTACTTCCTTTACTCTTCCGTCCTCGCCCTTTACGACTTCCTTGGGCCCCCAGCCGTTCATAAACTCAACGCCGTCCTCTTTGGCTTCCGCGACTTCGTCCTTTGATGCCGGCATCTCATCCGGCTGCTCAAGGCATATCATGGTGACCTTTGAAGAACCGGCTCTCAGGGCAGAGCCCGCAACGTCTATGGCAACGTTTCCGTTGCCGACCACCACGGTCTCTCCTGAAAGTTTTACGCTGTGATCCTTGTTTATCCTTCTGAGTAAATCTATACCCGTCTCAACACCTGCAGCATCTTCACCGGGAACTCCCGCAAGTCTGCCGCCCTGCATTCCTATGGCAACGAAGAAGGCCTTGTAGCCCTGATCTCTCAATTGCTGCAGCGTTATATCTTTACCTATCTCCACGCCGCACTTTATCTCAACGCCCATGGCACGGATAGTGTCTATCTCAGCATCTATGACGTTCTTTTCGAGCCTGTAGCTTGGGATACCGTATACCATCATTCCGCCCGGACGCTCTTCCTTTTCGAAGATGGTGACGGGATATCCATCTCTTCTTAAGAAGTATGCAGCTGATAGTCCGGCAGGGCCAGCACCTATGACGGCCACCTTGAACTCGTCTCCCCACATTCCGCCGTCGTGCTTTTCACACAGAGGCACGTAGCGCTGTGTAAGATCGAGTTCCTGCTTCGCTATGAATTTCTTTATCTCGTCTATGGCCAGAGGTTCATCGACGGTGCCCCTGGTGCAGGCATCCTCGCAGCGCCTGTTGCATATGGCTCCGCATACCATCGGGAAAGGATTGTCCTGCTTTATGAGCTTGAGAGCATCGAGATATCTGCCTTCCGCAGCCATCTTGATATAACCCTGTACGGACAGATGGACGGGGCATGCGGTCTTGCAGGGAGCCGTACCTGTGTCATAGCAGTTTATCTTAGCATCATCGCGGTAGTTGTAATTCCATTTCTCCGCAGGCCAGGACTTATCGTCCGGAAGCTCCGTGAGCGGATATCTGACTTCACTGCCGTCTTTCTTGCAGAGCTTCTGTCCGAGCTTTGCAGCTCCTACCGGGCATACCTCCACGCACTTGCCGCAGGCCACGCATTTCTCCTTGTCCACGTGGGCTCTGTAAGCAGAAGCGGAGAGGTTGGGTGTATTGTAAAGCTGGGAAGTACGAAGAGCGTTGCACACACCGGGAGCGCAGTTGCAGATCGCGACTATCTTGCCTTCGCCGTCTATGTTCGTTATCTGGTGTACATAGCCGTGTCTCTCGGCCCTTTCAAGTATCTCGTAAACTTCTTCTTTTGTGATATATCTTCCTATGCCTCTGTCGTCCATGTACTCGGCCATGTCGCCCATGGCTATGCAGAACTCTCCGCAGATCTCTCCGGAGCCTTCGCCCCTCATCTGCTGCTGCTTTCTGCAGGAGCACTGACCTACGCCGTACTTATCGTACATGTCTATCCATCTTGAAAGATGCTCGACAGGCACTGAATTGTTTTCAAGAGATATGGCCTTTTCCACCGGTATGGTGTGCATGCCTATGCCGGCTCCTCCCGGAGGGACCAGCTGGGTGATGCCGCCCAAAGGCAGCTGGGTCATAAGGTTGAAGAAGGTGGCAAGCTGCGGGAACTTCTCCGTAAGAGGATCCTGCATCATCATGAACTCAGCAGATCCGGGAACGAAGATGGGCAGCTCGTACTGAAGGTGCTTATCTTCGGTCTTAGCCCTGTTCTGCTCGATGACTCCTATCCAGCGGAGATCCTCGACCATCTTCTGGGTATCCTCAAGACTCATGCCGTTCATCTCGGCAAGCTGAGCCACCGTATATGGAACACGCGTCTTTTTGAAGTTGAGCAGAAACTTTACCTGCTCCTTATTCAGGATCATATCCAGCATCCAGTATTCCGGATCTCTGTTGTTGATCTTGTGAGTAAGCTTCTTTACGACTCTGTCCGTAATGAGGGTAGCGAGCTTTATGACAAGCTGTTCCTTTTCCGGATCTTCAGCCACGTAGTTGGGATCCTGCCAGTAATCACCCTTGTTGATCATAGGATCGCCGATCTTCCATTCTTCGATACTTTTGCCCATGTTGTCTCCTTGTTTCAAGCACAAAAATATGCATTGATTGAATATTATATACAACATTGTACCTTTAAGACCGGATACGGTCAATCGGAAAAGCAGGAGCAGGATTGCCAAGGGAACCCCCTTGGACGTATACTTGATACAGGAGTTTAAGCAAAACCAGGAGAAAAACTATGACACAGTTCGAACGCATGAAAAAAGGTCTTATCTATGATCCCGGGGATCCGGAAATACTGGAGGCTCAGGCCGTATATATGAGAAAGCTGCGGGAGCTGCTCCTTGCTCCCGGAGACCCAAAAAAGCTTCAGGAGTATATGCGCGAAGTCTTCGCCGAATGCGGAGACGGCTGCTATATAGAGCTGCCCTTCTACGCCAACTGGGGAGGCAGTCACGTGCATTTCGGCTCGGGCGTATACTGCAACTTCAATACGACCTTCGTGGACGACGGACACATATATATAGGGGACAGGGTCATGTTCGGGCCCGGCGTCATCGTAGCCACCGCGAATCACCCCGTAGAGCCATCCTTAAGAGCCAGAGGCCTTCAGTACAACAAGGACGTGCGCATAGGTGAGGATACCTGGATAGGCGCGGGAGCCGTGATACTTCCGGGAGTTACGATAGGAAAAGACACGGTCATAGGGGCGGGCAGCGTCGTGACCAAGGACGTACCGGACGGCGTCGTCGCCGCCGGGAATCCCTGCAGAGTACTGAGGCCCGTATCCGAAAGAGACAGGGAATACTTCTACAAAGACGAGAAGATAGACTGGGAAAACCTATAGCTTAAGAAAATATAGGGATATAGGACATTACTCAATATAACAGTCCAAACATCCAAAGCGGGATTCGACTTCCAAAGCC
>CAYUGP010000055.1:0-8899 GCA_964444315.1 uncultured Oscillospiraceae bacterium
TTTTCACGAAGCTGGTTGATGAATATGATCATCGTACCTGTCTTATTTGCTACACCTGTCAGCTTTCTGAGAGCCTGAGACATAAGTCTTGCCTGCTGTCCCACATGGGAATCACCCATATCTCCTTCTATCTCAGCTTTAGGAACCAGAGCTGCGACGGAGTCTACGACTACTACTGAAAGGGCTCCTGATCTGATAAGCATTTCCGTTATCTCCAGGGCATCTTCACCGGTGTCGGGCTGGGATACTAGAAGATCGTCTATCTGAACCCCAAGATTCTTGGCATATACAGGATCAAGGGCATGCTCAGCATCGATGAATGCAGCTCTTCCACCCTGCTTCTGAGCTTCTGCTATTACGTGAAGAGCCAGAGTAGTTTTACCTGATGATTCAGGTCCGAATATTTCTATTATTCTTCCCTTTGGGAGTCCGCCTATACCGCATGCAATATCAAGACTGACCGATCCGGTAGATATTGCGTCGATATCAAGTCTGGCATTTTCATCGCCAAGGGACATTACAGATCCTTTTCCGAATCTCTTGTCTATCTGGGCAAGTGCTGCTTCAAGTGCTTTATCTTTTTCTGATAGTTGATCGTTTTTCATATTAACCTCGCTGTTAGAACATTTGTTCTATAAAATAATACCCCATTGATCTTCTTAGGTCAAGCCCTATTTATATTATCTTAGATGGTAATATA
This sequence comes from uncultured Oscillospiraceae bacterium, assembly GCA_964444315.1. Classification (GTDB taxonomy): domain Bacteria; phylum Bacillota; class Clostridia; order Peptostreptococcales; family Anaerovoracaceae; genus RUG13409. Next base: position 701 of record CAYUGP010000055.1, read on the forward strand.
TGTCAATTAATGTGTTCGTAAATGATCTTCAGCATCTGAGCGCATGAGTCTTTTCTGATGCCGTCTCTTGTTTTACAGGAGGACTTGATCTCAGCGACGCTGGTCTGCCCGTTATAGTAAAAACCTATATAATAAAGTCCTACAGGTTTTCCTTCTGCAGGATCAGGTCCTGCATTTCCTGTCACAGCTATGCATACATCACATCCGCTGTATATCCTCACACCTTCTACCATCTCCCTTGCAGTCTCTGCGGATATGGCGCCGAAAGCTTTGATCGTATCAGGATCCACATCTATACATGAAGTTTTAGCTTCATTCGAATATGTTATATAGCTCCTGTCGAAAACAGCTGAAGCGCCTGGAACATCGGTCAATGTTTTAGCAAAAAGGCCTCCTGTCATAGATTCGGCAGCTGCTATTTTTATCTTTTTCTTTTTACAAACGGCGATCACCTTTTGTGAAAGTTCTTTATCTATCGTCATCTTTCAGAACCTCTATATTTTTAAAGATATAATTAAATCCGGAAATAACAGTCATTATTATGGATAAAACCATAGTCAGTACTGCAAAGAACCCTACCCATCTGTTGAATGGGTTGGTTATATGATCAAGATACGCCGTACCTATTGTCGCATAATTGAAGAGGTATAACGGAATTGAGATCATCTGCAGTACGGTTTTGATCTTGCCATATATATCAGCAGCTATAACTGTGCCCTTTGTTGCTGCCAGCATCCTGATGCCTGCTACAGCGAATTCTCTGAACAGAACGATGATAAGGAATACAGCCCATATAATCTTTTCTTCGACCAGGAGACAAAAAGCTGAATATGTCAGTATCTTGTCAGCCAGCGGGTCCATGAATTTTCCGAAATTGCTCACAAGGTTAAATTTCCTGGCAAGCCATCCGTCAAGCATATCCGTTAATGAAGCAGCAATAAATATAACAAAAGCCGCCATATATAATTTTTTGTAAAAGCACCATATAAAAAACGGTACGGCAATGATCCTTGCGAGTGTCAGTATATTGGGAACGTTTTTATTCATTTACCAATTCTCCTGTTAAATCATAATCAAATGCATCATTTATCGCGACTGAAGCAAAAGTGCCTGATTCAAGCGATTTCGGGCTTTTAAACAGCACTTCATTATCGATATCAGGGGCATCCATATATGTTCTTCCGCGGTAAAGCCCCGGTTCTTCCTCCCCTTCTACAAGAACTTCAAGCGTCCTTCCGATGAGCTCTGTATTGTGTTTGAGAGAGATCTGTCTCTGAAGCTCCATGATTCTGTCTTTACGTCTTTCCTTTACGTCGGATCGTACCTGAGGTTTCATCGATGCCGCTTTCGTTCCTTCTTCTTTTGAATATGCAAAACAGCCAAGACGGTCGAATTCCATTTCCGATACGAAATCGAATAGTTCTTCGAATTCTTCCTTTTTCTCACCGGGAAGTCCTACAATAAGAGTTGTCCTGATGATCATATCCGGGATCTCACGGCGCAGCTTTGATACAGTCTTAGTAATGGAAGCCTTAGTAGATTTCCTGTTCATTGCCTTAAGTATGGAGTTGTTGCAATGCTGTATGGGTATGTCTATATAGTGACAGATCTTAGGCTCTTCTTTTATGGTTTTTATGAGTTCATCTGTGATCTCGTCTTCATAACAGTAAAGAAGTCTTATCCATCTGATCCCGTCTATCGTGCACAGTTTTCTGAGCAGTTTAGCAAGGCCGTCCTTTTCCTTGCGGTCGATGCCGTATGCAGTAACATCTTGCCCTATTATCATGAGTTCTTTAACTCCGGATAATGCAAGAGCCTCAGCTTCTTTAAGTATCGCATCTTCACTTCTGCTTCTGAATCTGCCTCTCATAAAAGGAATGGCGCAATATGAACATACATTATTGCAACCTTCGGATATTTTTATATATGCAGAATATTGTTCTTTTATGTTTCTCGGAAGCTCGACGAAGGATCTGCTGCATGCTCCTGTCAGAGCTTTTGATATCGTCTCGTTTTTTACGATATCATAGATTTTTTCGTAGTCGTCTACTCCAAGGAAATAATCAACTTCAGGTAATTCCTTTACAAGTTCTTTAGTATATCTTTGAGAAAGACAACCTGAGACTATCAAAATCTGATCTTCTCTCTTTTCATTTATCAGGTCAAAAATACTTTCAATAGACTGCTGCTTCGCATCAAGTATGAATCCGCAGGTATTTACCATAAGAAAATCCGCATCTCCTGGATCTTCTGTAACAGCAAAACCTGCTTTTATGAACAGTGCTTCAGCGCATTCCGAATCAACGGTATTTTTCTCACATCCTAATGTTTTAATATATACCTTCATGTTACCTTATTTCCGATTAGAGTTCAGCGGTCCTTGCGCTGTATTCATCGAATTCTTCTTTAGTCATAAGGACTTTTCTGGGTCTCGCACCGTCAGCAGGTCCTATCATTCCGCACTCTTCCATCATATCTACGAGCCTTGCAGCACGGTTATATCCTATCCTGAATCTTCTCTGAAGCATGGATACTGAACACTGCTCGGCATTCACAACGGTCTCAAGGGCATCCATGAAAAGCTCATCTCCGTCATCGCTGCTACCCTGCCCTCCGACATTGTTACTTCCGATACGGTCCATAGCATTTATGATCTCTTCGTTATATGAATTGTCTACAGATTCATTCTTAACGAAATCTATGACAGCATGTAATTCGGAATCTGAAATGAATGTACCCTGGATCCTTATGGGCTTTGACAGAGACTGAGGACTGTAGAGCATGTCGCCTTTCCCCAACAGGTTTTCAGCTCCGCCCATATCCAGTATTACTCTTGAATCTATCTGCGATGAAACGGAAAGCGCTATCCTCGAAGGAATGTTTGCCTTTATGACTCCGGTAATAACGTCAGTAGAAGGTCTCTGCGTTGCTATTACCAGATGCATACCTGCAGCTCTTGCTTTCTGTGCAAGTCTGCAGATACTGTCTTCTACCTGGTTTTTAGCTGCCATGATCAGATCCGCAAGCTCATCTATCACTATTACTACTTCCGGCATCACTCTGTCGTTTTCGCCTTTGAACTTCACGTTCTCGTTATAGCTTCTTAGGTCTTTTACTCCCTCCTCTGCAAACTTGTTGTATCTTTCATTCATTTCCGTAACGGCCCAGCCCAAAGCAACTGCGGCTTTTGCAGGCTCGGTCACAACAGGGATCATCAGATGAGGTATACCGTTGAAAGGAGTAAGTTCAACGATCTTAGGATCTATGAGCATGAGTTTGACTTCGTCAGGTTTAGCATGATAAAGGAGCGACACAAGCATAGAGTCTATACATACCGATTTGCCTGAACCTGTTGTACCTGCGATCAGAAGATGCGGCATCTCATGAAGATCGCATACTATGTTTTCTCCGGAAATGCTCTTTCCGAGAGTAACAGCTATTTTTGATTTATGGTTTTTGAATTCTTTGCATTCTACAAGGTCTCTTAAAAGGACCATCTGTGTAGTATCGTTTGAGACTTCGATACCGACTGCTGCTTTTCCCGGTATGGGAGCTTCTATCCTTATACTCTTTGCTCTTAAGTTAAGTGCGATATCATCCTGGAGATGAACTATCTTCGATACCTGGACTCCCGGTGCAGGCTGAACTTCGAATCTCGTTACTGCAGGTCCTTTTACTACATCAAGCACAGTTGCAGATACACCGAAACTGAGAAGAGTATTTTCAAGAAGCCTTGCCTGATCAGCCATATCGTGGCCTTTAGACCCGCCTCTTAAGCTTCCTGACTTTTTCAGAAGATCTATCGGAGGGAATTTGTATTTACCGCTCTTTTTTGATTCAGTTTCAGGATTCTGGAAGCTTTCGAGTTCTATTGAGAGCTTTTCGGAATCTTCTGAATTGGGAGCCACAGTCTTGCTTCCGTATTTTTCAAGAATATCTACAGGTTCATCGATGCCGTAGCCTTTTTTCTCTACAGGAGCCCCGAAATATCTGTCATCAGCTACATAATCAAGGATCTTTCTCTTATTGTCTGTTATATCTTCCCCTTCATAATCTCTGTGTTCGGGAACGAAGTCTTTATCTAGAACGTCGTCCTGATTCTTCTTTTCCTCTGCCGGAAGGTCTGTGAGTATCTGTGTATTGCCGATCTCCCCTATGGATTCCATATTGAGAGAAGGCAGAGTCTTATCACTGAGTTTGACTTTCTTCACAGGATTGCTCAGAACGTCATGATCTGACAGAAGCACTTTGGGCTGATCCTCTATCTTCTGCTGCGCTTCCTGTTCTTTTCTTAGTATCTCGGCTTCTTTTTCCGCAAGCCGCTGCTGATATTTCTCGTCTTTCTCCTTTTTCCTTACTTCCATGCGAAGTTTGAAATTATCGATTATCTGAGACACAGGGGTGTCTATGATAAGAAGCATGGTTATGATCATACCTAGGCTGCAGATTATATACAGTCCTGCTTTGCCTACATAATTCTTGAGGAAAGACCCTACGCTTACGCCTATCACTCCTCCTGATTCCGAACCTAAAGCGTATACTTCTTTTACGGTCTCTTTTGTGATCTCATAATGTTCTGCACTTTTCAACGGTTCAAGGAAAGCAGAAACAAGCGCGCTCAGGAACACGAAAAAGAGCACGGAAGACAGAAAAGATCCCCATGATATGAGTGCGGTCTTCTGTGCGAAAACAAGTATTCCAAGAAGTATGAGGAAGAATGGAAGCACATAGGATACTTTTCCAAGTATCCCTTTGAGGACTCCTGAAACTGCTATGCCCACGAGGCCGCATGCATTTGTGAGCATCGACAATACGAAAAACACCCCTATAGCTATTATAGCTATGGAAATCGCTTCTGACTGTATCAGCCTCTTTTTTCTCAGCTTTTCCTTTTCCTCGTTTTCAAGAGCTTTCTGGGCAGCTCTCTGCCTTGCTCTTGCTTCAGTTTCAGCCTTTGTCATTTTGTTAGACTTAGTGCTTTTTGAAGTGCTGCTTTTTTTAGTTGTCTTCTTTGTCTGTGCCATGTTCCGTTATACCCCCGGGGACTGAGATCTTACCACATCTTATGAGTTCAATCACTTGTTCTCTGAGCTCATCTTTAGTCCCGTTGTTTTTTATTACTATATCGGCGTATTTGACTTTTTCTCTGTCAGGCATCTGCCTGTCCATGATCTCAAGCACCTTTTTTCTTGAGATCTTGTCACGCTCCATTATCCTTCTGATCCTAAGATCTTTTCTTGCAGTAACAACTATAACTGTATCCACAAGATATTGAAGTTTGTTTTCAAGAAGTGTAGGAGCGTCATACAAAGAAAAATCCTCTTTCAGTCTTTCTTTTGATATCTGTATAATCCTGTCTGTTACAGACTTCTGAAGTACGGCTAAAGCTTCATCACTTGCGAATGCTCTTTCTCTTAACAGCTTCCTGTTGAGACTGCCGTCTTCGTAAAGGATGTCATCACCGAAATATTCAGAAAGTTCTTTAAGTGCTTCGCTTCCTTTTTCGGTAACTTCCCTTGATACTTTGTCCGCATCCACTACGGTGTATCCGTAAGATCTAAGTATTTCAGCTACAGTGGATTTCCCTGAGCCTGTTCCCCCTGTAAGTCCTATGATCATTTCAGGTCATACCAATTGAATGCTTCCGATCTGGATACTTCGAGAGAAACTTCCATATCGGCAGCATGCATCATACACTCTACGAGAATACTGCTTACTTTATCTTTGTATTTCAAAGGAGTATCTATGATAAGCTCGTCATGTATCTGAAGGATCAGTTTTGCTTCCGGCACTTCTTCAGCTAGGCGTTCATATACCTTGTTCATCGCTATTTTTATGATATCCGCTGCAGTGCCTTGAACAGGGGTGTTCATTGCCAGTCTTTCGCCCAGCTGCCTGACCATGTACTGAGAAGCGTTTATCTCAGGCACCATACGCCTTCTTCCGTAATATGTTCTTATTTCGCCTGTTGCTTTGCATCCGGAAACACATCTGTCAAGAAATGCTTTTACATCCTTGAATTCCTTGAAATAGTCCGAAATATATTTGTCTGCTTCCTGACGGCTGATAGTAAGTTCCTCGGAAAGGCCCCACTGGCTCATACCGTAAATGACGCCGAAATTAACGGCTTTGGCATTGGATCTTTGAATGGAAGTCACCTGGCCCAGCGGAACTCCGAACACCTTAGATGCTGTTTCCTTATGGATATCATGGCCTTCTTTGAAAGCATTGATAAGTGTCTTGTCGCCGGAAAGAGAAGCCAGCACCCTCAGTTCTATCTGCGAATAGTCTGCTCCGATGAGTATATTATCTTCTGACGATGCTGTGAATACCTTCCTGAGATTCCTTCCGAGTTCTGTCCTTATAGGAATATTCTGAAGATTCGGTTCCGTGCAGGAGATCCTTCCTGTTGCAGTCACGGTTTGCTGAAAATGAGGATGGATCTTTCCGTCATCAGCTACAAGAGGCAGCAAACCCTCTACATAAGTGCTGTTTAGTTTTGCGTAGGATCTGTATTCCAGTATCCTGGCAACTATTGGATGATCGGAAGCAAGTTTTTCAAGTATCTCGGCATTAGTCGAATAACCTTTACTGTTCTTTTTTCCCGCAGGAAGTTTCAGTTCTTCGAAAAGAACGACTCCGAGCTGTTTTGGTGAATTGATGTTGAATTCGTGGCCTGCAAGAGAATAGATATCCTTTTCAAGTGAACCTATGTGCTCTTTGAGCATCTTGCCGTATTCTTTCAAGGCGTCCGGATCCATCCTGAATCCTTCAGCTTCCATTGATGCCAGGACTTTAATGAGGGGCATCTCTATATCGTAGAACACTCTTTTGAGACCGGAATCGCTTATCTCCTTTGCCTGCAGCAGTGAAAGTTCATACATTCCGCAGAGCTTGTTTCTCTCTTCGGTATGATCTCTTTCTTTTGAAACCATTCCAAAAATATCCAGCTGTTTGTCTTTTGATCCGAATTTCATATGGAAATACTCAAGAAGAAGATCTTCAAGAGTTCTTTCTTTCGATGATGGATCAAGTAAATATGCAGCAATGGACGGATCGAAACCGGATGTGATATCTCTGACATCGACATTGTTTGCTATAAGGAAGTAGTAAAACTTTCCGAGGGAAAAGCCGCTCAGTCTAACTTTCTTTTTATCAAAAGCTTCTTTTACAAATCCTCTGAGATCAGCCAGGTCGAAAGTGTAAAACACATTTCCTGTCAGTATATAAAACTCTGAGATCCCGGGCTTTGATCTATGATCGTTATCCGTTTCGAAAGAAATATATATATCCTCTTTATCTTTCAATATATTTAAGGCTTCAGATCTGTCGCTTAAAACTTGAATCTCAGGGTAGGAATAGTCTGAGAAAACATCTTTTCTGGTATCTTTGCTCTTGACAGCCGGACCGCTGTTTTCGTCCTTGAGCAGTTTTGCAAGATAAGATTTGAATTCAAGCTTTGTATATATATCTATGAGCTTATCTGTGTCCTGATCTTTTATCTCGAAATCAGATACTTCCATATCCATGGGAACATTTCTGACTATGGTAGCCAGTCTTTTGCTCATCATGGCAGACATGGATCCGTCTTCGATCTTTTCCCTGAGTTTCTGGTTGCTGACCTGGTCAACGTTTGCTATGAGGTTTTCAAGGCTTCCGAATTGTTTTATGAGAGCAGTAGCGGTCTTCTCTCCTACTCCGGGAATACCGGGTATGTTGTCGGATGTATCGCCCCTGAGAGCTTTATAGTCGATGAACTGCTCATGGTCGAAACCGTATTCTTCGATCATGGCTGCATCGTCATATAGCTTGAATTCGGTCATTCCTTTTTTGTTGATGATGACCGAAGTGAGATCTGTGGCGAGCTGAAGAGCATCACGATCTCCCGTGACTATATATGAATGCATCCCTTCGTCTTCAGCCATTTTTGTAGCAGTACCTATGATATCGTCTGCTTCAAAGCCGTCTATCTCATACCTTGCTATTCCCATAGCATCAAGTATCTCTTTTAGTATTGGCATCTCCATGGCAAGTTCTATGGGCATGCCTTTTCTTCCGGCTTTATATGCATCATATTCAAGATGTCTAAATGTCGGAGCTTTTCTGTCGAATGCCACAAGCATATGAGTCGGCTTATAGTCATTCCGTATTTTTGAAAGCATACTCAAAAAGGCATATATACCCTGAGTATATATGCCT